>USHP01000302.1 GCA_900554625.1 uncultured Eubacteriales bacterium
GCCCAACGGCACGCCCGGCAACGCCACCTACCGCTTCCCCGAAAACTTCACCTGGGAGACCAGCGACGCGGGCATCGCCACCGTGGAAAACGGCGTTGTCACCGCCCATGGCGCAGGCGCCGCCGGCGAGGAATATCTGCAGGCCATGCGCGCCGACTGGGCCAGCCTGCTGGACGCCGTCGCCCGGCTGAACAAGGAGGAATGACCCATGGACAAAGCCCTGGAACAGTACCTGAACACCGTTGACCGCAAGCTGCAGCCGCTGCCGGCGTCGGAGCGGGCGGACATTGTCCGTGAGATCAAAAGCGCCATGCAGGACATGGCGGCGGACGGCCTGCCGACGGAGGGCATCCTGGACCGGCTGGGCATCCCCCATGAGCTGGGACAGACCGTAACTCTGGAGTGGCGCAAGGACCTGAACGCCGAAGAAGCGACTACCTCCACCTTCACTCTCTGCGGTTTCTGGGAGGGCAACCAGTCCAGTTATTCCTCAATGGCCTGGGTCAGCCGGGCCTATGCCGATGAGATGACCGGCGGCGTCATTTCCACCGATGAAAGCCAGGTGCTGGGCCTCTATATGGTACAGGTCAATCTGGCAAGCGACCAGAACATTGAGACGACGATGGACCGCATCCTGGCGGATACCGGCCTCACGGGTCTTGAATACAATGTCAATCTGGCATACTCCCCGGAGATGGGGGCGATGGCCGCCCAGGAGAGTATGCCCATGTTTCTGGGCATGGTGCTGGTATTCATTGCCGGATACCTGATCATCTACAACATCTTCCAGATCAGCGTGACCGCCGATGTGCAGTTTTATGGCAAGCTGAAAACCCTGGGCATGACCACCAAGCAGCTGAAGAAGCTGATCTACGGGCAGGCCAACCGGCTGTGCATCATCGGTATCCCCATCGGTCTGATTCTGGGCTGGCTGCTGGGCAGCGTGCTGGTGCCGGTGCTCATGGGGACAATAGACGGCGAGGCCGTGGTCTCTGCCAGCCCCATCATCTTCATTGGCTCAGCGGTCTTTGCCTGGGTGACAGTGCTGATCTCCTGCCTGCGGCCCGCAAGGCTCGCCGGAAAAGTATCGCCCATTGAGGCCCTGCGCATGAGCGACGCCGACAGCTCCAGCAAGAAGAAAACCAAGCGCCGCCGTGGAAACGCTTCCCTGGCCTCGATGGCCTGGGCCAACCTGTGGCGCAACAAAAAGCGTACCATCACGGTGATCTGCTCTCTGACCCTGGGCCTGGTGCTGCTCAGCAGCTTTTACGCCAAAAACGCTGCCTTTGACATGGACAAATACTTGGCTGACCTGATCCTGGCCGACTTTGAGCTGTCCGACACCACCAGTGAGGATTATATCAACAACTATGACCCCCACGGCACCACCCTGACGGATTCTCTGGTAGCTCAGGCAGAAGGCCAGGAAGGCGTGGAAGCGTCCGGCCACCTGTTCTCGGCCCAAATCGACTGGCAGATGGACGAGGGCACACTGCAAAATGTGGCGGCCTTCTACACCGAGGACAAACTGGCCGATTGGGAGACCTACGACGCCGCCGGTGCCCAGCAGCTTCGGGATGTCCTAGAGACTGGCGACGGCTCTGCCATCCTGTACGGCCTGGACGGCATCCCGCTGGATGCTATCACCCAGGAGCAGTATGTGCTGGAGGGCAGCTTTGACGCCGCCGAATTTGCCAGCGGGAACTATGTACTGGCGGTGGGCCCCAGCCTGGAACTGGGTACAGAGTACCCGGTGCTGCCGACACCCTCTGCGGGCAGCACCGTGGAACTGAACGGCCGCATCTATACGGTGATGGCGGTGGTTTATCCGCTGAACCCGGTGACCCAGCTGACGGTGCAGCAGGGCGCGGGCGACAAGTTTGATCTGAGCTTCATCATCCCCAGCGAGGCATTCCGCGAGCAGTGGCCGGACCACACGCTGCGCAAGCTGTTCCTCAATGTGGATGACGCCCACATCGACACAGTACAGGCGTTCCTGGACGAATACAGGGAGACGACGGACCCCGGCCTGCCGGTGGCTTCCCGCCAGACGATGGCCCAGCAGTACGAGGCCCAGACCCGGTCCTCCGCCGTCATGGGCAACGCCGTCAGCGTGGTCATCGCGCTGGTGGGCGTGCTGAACTTCATCAACTCGATGGTGACCGCCATCGTGTCCCGTAAGCGGGAGTTCGCGGTGATCCAGAGCGTGGGCATGACCAAGCGCCAGCTCAACCGGATGCTGGTGAACGAGGGCTTGTTCTATGCCGTTTTGACGCTGGCAGCATCGTATCTCATCAGCAGCCTTGCCGTGGGCGTTGTGGTCCGGGCAATGGTAGAGGGCGGATTTACCACCTTCCGCTTCACCCTGCTGCCGCTGGTGGCCTGCACCCCGATCCTGCTGATCTTTGCGGTGCTGATTCCGCATCTGTGTTTCCGCAACCTGGAAAAACACAGCATCGTGGAGCGGCTGAGAATGGAGTAAATCATCGGGAGGTGATGGATTTGGGAAATTTGTAATACTGTCTTTCAGTGATGGTGAAGAAAAAGCTTTAGAGAAACTGATTTCTACACTTTCCGCAATTTCAGATTTTTCTACACTAGCGGCTTCTAAAGATGCACCACTATTGATGAACTCATTGGAAATTTACCCTCGGCATCACCTGGTACGGCTGTTTGGTGCGCCGGTTAAACT
>USHP01000303.1 GCA_900554625.1 uncultured Eubacteriales bacterium
GAAGGCAGAGGCCGAGAAGCAGGCCGCCATTTTGCGGGCCGACGGTGAAGCCCAGGCCATCCTGGCCGTGCAGAAGGCCATGGCCGATTCTCTGGAACTGCTGAACCAGAAGGCCCCCAACGATCAGGTCATCAAGCTCAAGGCCATCGAAACCATGCAGAAGGTTGCCGACGGCAAGGCTACCAAGATCATCATCCCCAGCGAAATGCAGGGGCTGGTAGGCATGGCCAGCGGCATCGTGGAAGCAGTAAAGGAAAAGTAAGTTTGCGGTAAGTCCGGCAGGCGTAAGCCTGCCGGACAATTTCAAATTGGATGGGATTTTATGATTACCTTTCGAGAAATCGATAAACACAATTACAACGAATGTATTTGCCTGAAAGTAAAAGACAGTCAGCAGCAATTTGTTGCCGACAACGCCCGATCCTTGGTAGAAGCACATTTTGAAGAAGGTCTGTACACCCGGGGGATTTACCGGGATGATGTGATGGTAGGATTTCTGCTGTTTGACTATGATCCCGAAATTCCCGGATGGTCTCTGAGCCGATTTATGATCGGGCAGCAGTACCAGGGACAGGGACTGGGAAAAGAAGCTGCGCGGGAATTCCTGTACTATCTGAAAGCGCAAATGGGCATTGGAGAGCTGTATGTCAGCGTGGAATTGAAAAATACGGCTGCCCATGATTTGTATGAGAAACTGGGATTTCGCTTTGTAAAAGAGATTTCCTATGAATACGATGGAATCGTCTATCGGGAAAACCAAATGCGGCTGATTTGGTAACCTGTGAAAACATTGTAACCTTATCTGGGAAGGAGGAAGTACCCATGAAAGAATCCGTTAAACGACGCAGAAGATTGGCTACCATTTTGTTGGTATCGGGTTCCCTGCTGGTCAGCGGCGGTATGTTCCCGATTGTGAACACCAATCCGGAAAATCCGGTTAACTTGGGCAGCAGCATGGAACTGATGATTCTTCTGGTCACCCTGTTCTTTTTCCAGGCGGCAGGCAGGTGGGAATCCCAGCTTTACCCCCGGTGGTCTGTACCGGCAATCCTGGGATATAATCTGGCACTGGTGCTGGGCGGCCTGGGCTGCCGGTACCTGCTGGAACTGGGAGAGGTTTCCAACACCTACAACTTTACCCTGGGAAACGTAGCGCTGCACCTGGGATTGACCACGGCTATGGCAACCGCCTCCTACGCCTTCCAGCGCAGACGCAGAAGATAAGCAGCTGACCCTGTTCTTGAAAAAGAACAGGGGACATTGTTTGCGGAAAAAGATTTGCCTTCCCCGGTATGGCTATGGTAGAATGAAGAAAACAAAAGAAAAGGTGTATTTTATGAAACACTATCAGGCCATATTGTATGACATTGACGGAACCCTGCTGGATACCGCTGACATGAACCTGTATCCCCTGCTGCGGATTATCAAAGAAGAGCTGGGCCAGGATTGGACCTACGACCAGGTGAAAAAGTATCTCGCCTACACCGGTATGCAGGTAATGGAGGAACTGAACATCCGGGACAAGGAAACCACCTATGCCCGGTGGGTGCGTTATGTAAACGAACATCCGGAACCGGCTAAACTGTTTCCGGGACTTGCCGATGCCCTTTCCGGAATTCAACAGGCAGGGGTTTTGCAGGCCATTGTCTCTTCCAAAAAGCACGCCCAGTTTGAAATCGACATGGCGGGGAAAGGCATCCTCCCCTACTTTGTCACAGCGGTATTGGAAGAGGACACCATCCTGCACAAGCCCGACCCGGAGCCGCTGCTGCTGTGCCTGAAGCGGCTGGGGATAGCGCCGGAAAACGCCATTTACATCGGGGACATGCCCTCCGACTGCCTGGCAGCGAAACGGGCGGGAATGGATTTTGCCCTGGCCCGATGGGGCAGCGACCAGATTGCAGAGCAGGCGGACTTTGTTCTGGAACACCCGAAGGATTTGCTGAAACTTCTGGAAATCGAATAAAAAATGACCGCAGAGCTTTCCTCTGCGGTCACAATTTTTACTTGGCATATTCCACGGCTTTGGTTTCCCGGATGACGTTGACCTTGATCTGGCCGGGGTATTCCAGCTCGGCTTCGATCTTCTTGGCCACATCCCGGGCAAGCAGAATCATGTTGTCCTCGGAAACAACCTCGGGCTTGACCATGATGCGCACTTCCCGACCTGCCTGGATGGCGTAAGCCTTGTCTACGCCGGGGTAGGAACCGGTCAGCTCCTCCAGCTTCTGCAGCCGGCGGACGTAGTTTTCCACGTTCTCCCGACGGGCGCCGGGACGGGCAGCGGAAACGGCATCGGCAGCCTGAACCAGCACAGCAATGACGGTCTTGGGCTCCACATCCCCATGGTGGGCTTCGATGGCGTTGATGACCACCGGGTTTTCCTTGAACTTCCGGGCCAGGTCAGCGCCCAGCTGTACATGGCTGCCTTCCACTTCGTGGTCAATGGACTTGCCCAGGTCATGCAGCAGTCCGGCCCGCTTGGCCAGGGTGATATCCACGCCCAGCTCTGCGGCCATCAGACCGGCAATGTGGGCAACCTCGATGGAGTGATTCAGCACGTTCTGACCGTAGGAGGTACGGTATTTCTGGCGGCCCAGAATCTTCACCAGTTCAGGGTTGAGGTTGTGTACGCCGGTTTCGTAGCAGGCCCGCTCGCCTTCCTCCCGGAT
>USHP01000304.1 GCA_900554625.1 uncultured Eubacteriales bacterium
TAACCACACAGCCCAGAACTACGGCGGAGAAAAAGGTGCAGGCCAAAACCGGCACCCGGGCTACCACTGACAGCATCCGTCTGCTCCAGAGCGGCCAGACCGCTCCCAAACGAACCACCGGCGTGGTTGTCAACGTAGAAAACCAAAGCATCCGCCGGGCACAGCAGCGGCGCAAAGCGGAGGAACGGAAGAAAGAGGAAGAGCGCAGCCGGGTGGCGACCACAGCCATTGTGATTTGCAGCGCCGTGGCGGTAATTGCCATTGTGGTATTCCTGGTAGCGCTGTTTAACGGAGCGTTTTTGAGTAAGGAAAAGGATATTGTGGAAGTGCCCTATCTGGAAGGGGAGACCTACGGAGCAGGCTTTGCGGAAAAATATGCAGATTTCAATATCCGTACTTTGCCCCAGGAATACGACGATACCTACCCAGCCGGACAAATCATCCGCCAGCAGCCGGAAGGCGGAGAGAAGGTTCAGCGCGGCTCCGACCTTTGGATTACCGTCAGCATGGGGCCGAAGCCGGAGACCAAGAAGATGGATAACCTGGTGGGTGCCACCGGAGAGGATGCATATAATCTGCTGCAAAATCAGGGCTTTGCACCCTTGACGAAAAAAGAATCCAGCGATGTTTATGAAGCAGGCGTGGTGATCCGGACAGATCCCATTGCCGGCGCTGAGGTGACCGTGGGACAGACGGTGTACATCTATATCAGCACCGGACCGGATGTGGTGAAGGAGCCTATGCCCAATGTGGTGGGCATGGAACTGGAACGGGTGAAAGAACTGATGGATCAGCTGGGCTTCACCAAAGTGCGCTACGAGCCGATGGAAAGCCAGAAACCCAAAAACGAGGTTATCTATCAGTCCGTTGCCAAGGATACCCAGACGGATGTGACATCGGAAATCATCATTCACTATTCCGAAGGACCGAAGGAAACCACCGCACCTACGGAAAGTACCCAGGAAACCACAGAAGCTACCACCGCCCCCACCACCGAAGAGACAGAGATTACCATTTCCTTCAAGGTGCCGGAGCGGGATACGGAATACCGTCTGGAGGTCTGCCCCAAGGGCAGCAAGGAAGTGCTGGCATCCAAGCTGGTGCCTCCTGGAGTGGCCAGTACCTATGTCAACCTGAAAGGTACCGGTACCCAGTCCTTTGATCTGTATGCCGATGGCGAGTATCTTCGGACAGAAAGTGTGCCGTTCAGTTGATGGAGAGAATACAAGGACGAATCCTCCGCTCGATCAGCGGATTCTATGATGTACAGACCCCGGAAGGGACAGTGACCTGCCGGGCCAGGGGAATCCTGCGCAAGGAAGGAAGCAGCCCTCTGACCGGAGACCTGGTGGAGATCACCGTGGAGCGGGGAAAGGGCATGGTGGAGAAAATCCTGCCCAGGAAGAACAGCTTCATCCGGCCGGCGGTGGCCAATGTGGATGCTCTGGTGGTGTTCGCTGCCAATGTCAACCCGGTGACGGAGCCGTTCCTTATTGACCGTGTAGCGGCCATTGCCGGAGATCAGGAAGTTCCGGTGTACCTGTGTGTGAACAAGTGTGACTTGGACCCGGGGGAGAACTTGGTACGGATTTATGAAAATGCCGGATTTCCGGTGATCTGCACCAGCGCTGAAACCGGAGAAGGGGTGGAGCAGCTGCGGCAGCTGCTGCAGGGCAAGCTTACCGCCTTTACCGGAAATTCCGGCGTGGGAAAAAGCAGCGTTCTTAACCGGCTCTGTCCGGAGCTGAACCTGGCTACCGGAGAAGTTTCCCAGAAGCTGGGCCGGGGACGGCATACCACCCGCCATGTGGAGTTGTATCCTCTGGGAAACAATACCTATGTGGCAGATACCCCGGGATTCTCTTCCTTTGACACCGATCAGATGGATGTGATTCTGAAAGAGAATCTTCAGTATGCATTCCCGGACTTTGGCCCCTATATCGGAAAGTGCCGCTTTGATGACTGTACCCATCGGAAAGAACCGGAATGCGCCGTCCGCCGGGCCTGGGAGGAAGGCAAGATTGAGCCGACCCGATACGACAGCTATCTGAAGCTCTACGAAAAAAACAGCCAGATCAAACTCTGGGAACTGAAATGAGGCAAACCGGGAAGCGCAGAAGTGCTTCCCGGTTCTTTGTCAGGATGCCGGAATTTTTTCGCAGATTAAACGAAATTATTCTGGTAAGTTTGTGATTTTCTCTAAAATTATGCTTGACAATTTCTTCTTTTGATGGTATCATATTTGAGCATGTGCAGGGAAAGTATGCATATGCACTGCGATGATGCGGGAGATTGCGTCGAAAGACGGTAACTTCCGCGGAGTATGTCCGGTCATCGGGCGGCTGAACTGCTTCTTGCGTCAAGCGTATATCGCTGGGCATGGGAAGAAGGGTCGGCCTCGGTCGGCCATTTTTCATGGCTTAGAATGATACGCACGGCGGCGCGGACAAAGTAGTTCGACCGTACCCAGACACTACGCAAACTGAGTACGTTATTTCAAGGAGGAAAACAAACCATGGCAAACCAGATGATCCGCATTCGGCTGAAGGCTTATGATCACCAGCTGATCGACTCCAGCGCGGCAAAGATCGTGGAGACCGCTAAGCGCAACGGCGCCCAGGTTTCCGGCCCCATCCCCCTGCCCACCAAGAAGGAAGTTGTTACCATCC
>USHP01000305.1 GCA_900554625.1 uncultured Eubacteriales bacterium
TCAGCTGGATAGAGCACACGCCTCCTAAGCGTGGGGTCGGAGGTTCAAATCCTCTCTGGGACGCCAGAAAGCACCGCTGCAAGCCTTTTTTCGGGGTTTGCAGCGTTTTTTGTTCCTCCTTCTCCCGGTAATTTCACTTCCGTTACCGGGAGATTCTTATACGCCGCATGATGTATATTTGCTAATTGGACTCGAACGCTTTTCAGAAATTTGCTAAGAAAATTCTGCGTTTTGCTAATTCGATTTTTCGGATCACTTTGCCGGGGCTTGCGCTGCTATCAGGGCTGCGAGCGCACTTGCCAGCTCCGGCGACTTCTGAAGCTGCTCCACAAGGCTTTCAAGGTCCAAGGTCGCAGGCTCCGATTTTGCCGGTTCCTCCGGCGGACGGACATTGCGAAGATCAGGCTTGGCATAGAAGGCTGTCTCGAATTTCTGAGCATTGACCTTTCTATCCTCGTCCAGAATGTGAGCATAGATACTGGTTATCATGTCGATCTCGGCATGGCCTGTATCGCCCTGGGTGGCTTTCAGATCGCCGTGGTTCAGTTTTAATTTGTAGGTTGTACTGGAATGACGGAGAGAATGAAAGACCACCTTCGGCAGTCCTGCGTCCTCACGGAGCTTTGCAAACTCTTTGAGGATGATCCGATCCTCGCAGGGCCGTCCATTGGGAAGTGCCACAACCAGATCGAAGTCCTGATACTCGTCGCCCAGGAAGCCTTTCAGCTCGTCCTGGGACTTCTTCCATTCCCGCAGGATGTAGGCCAGCGTTTTCGGCAGCCACACCTTACGGATGCTGGAATCGGTTTTCGGCTTTTTCAGAATAATTCTTGTGCTGGTGTTCGGCATGAGCGGAGTGAAGATGTAATAGATATCCTTCTCACCCAGCGTTTCAATCGCCCGTTTGGAAGCCCTCGTCAGCTCCTTGTCGATGTAGACATAGGCATTATCCGCCGCAATATCTTCATCGGAAATATGGACGTTCTCCCAGGTCAGTCCTAGGATTTCACCCATACGCAGAGAGCAGGCAAAGGAAAGGTTCATTGCTACATAGAGTTTGCTGTCCGTGCATTTGTCCAGGGCAAGACGGATCATATCCGCCGTCCAGATATCCCGTTTCGCATACTCCGTTTTAGGGAGGATCACATTGTCAAAGGGATTTCTTGCAATGATTTCCCAGCGTACCGCCTGCTTAAACGCACACCGCAGGAGCTTGATAATCTTTTCAATGGTCTTGTCGCTGACATAGGTGGTAACGGCCTTTCGGGTCTTGGTAGACACCGACTTGGTTTTCTGCAAGGTCTGGATATAACCGTCAACCGCACGGGGAGTAACCGCCTGTACCTCCATATCACCGATGATCGGATTGATATAGTTCGCAATCAGTGCCGTTTGGCTGTCATACATGGACACGCCCCATTTCTTTTCTCCGTAAAGAGATACGAAGTCATAAAGGAACTCGGTGATCGTCTGATTGCTTGGCGGTAGAAAAGTTCCCGTGTGCTGCTGATTTTCGATTTCCGCCTTGCGCTTCAAGGCCTCCTTGTGGGTATGCCAGGTTTCCCACTTCTGTTTGGTTTCTCCGTTTTCATCCACATAGTTGTAAACAACGGAATAGTTTTTCTTTCGCTTGATTATAGATGCCATATCGTTCTTCCTTTCTTGGATCACAGGTCGAGGGAGTCAAGCCACTCGTCAAATGACCGCTTGGAAATGCGTATGGCGTTACCAATTCGCACGATTTTGAAGTGCCCTTCTTTTACAAGGATATATGCGGAAGTTCTTCCGATGCCCAGAATTTGAGCAATATCGTCAACCGTATACGTCCTTCTTTCAGGGGTTTCTTTCTTCGTGCCGTTCCATGTTTGAGACATGAGAACCCCCTTTCAGTTATGAAAAGGAACAGCACGAATATGTGTGGGTAATATAACTTCCACCATCATTTTACCGTGCTGCTCCATGTTTGTCTGCTGCTAATTGAAAAGTTTACGATCTATCCATAAACTTTCAAAAAAGAAAAGTAGGCTTACGGACGGCTGCTGGCACAGCTCCACGGGAGTCTAACCCCGGCCCATGCTGATGGGTGCGGCGCACAATGCTTTGTGGGCGTTCAATGCGCGAGTATCTTTAACCCTGCCCGTGTGTCATCGCCCACAAGCTGCCACGCTCGCTTTGCGGTCTGGTGCTGTTCGCTCGCCCGTTACAGTGGTCCCGTCCTGCGGACTTGAAACGAGGTCATGGCGCACCGACCGTATGGCTCGGCACAAACAGGAATGTATCCGTTTGTCTTATGCTGCACCGCTGGCCTCCCAACGGGCTTTCTTTGTCAAGGTGCGGGGCACCGCGCGGAAAGGGGAACACGCAACGCCCCATTCCCGGATCAGTTCAGGTCAAAATCCAGGATGGCGATAATCAGCTTCGTTTCCAGCCTGCGGCGCAATTCTTCATCCACATAGGAATAAGGGCAGCCATGGACGTCATAGCTTGTCCTGGTGGAAAGCGCTGCTATGTAGCCGGAATAGTGGCGGATCACCGTGTTTACCGCGTCCGGCTCTCCCCGGACAGCGGCGGCGATGATAGGGTAAGGAAGCAGGGCCGCCCGTGTGCTTGCAGATTTAACCATCTACATCACCTCCCATCAGCTCCTTCAGCAGCCGATAGGCTTT
>USHP01000306.1 GCA_900554625.1 uncultured Eubacteriales bacterium
GCGTGACCGAAGAGGACAAGCGGACGTTCCTGGCAAGCTTCGACGGCGTTGCCCTGGGTTCCGACGCATTCTTCCCCTTCTCCGACAATATCAAGCGCGCCCGGGCCTCCGGCGTCAAGTACGTTGCCCAGCCCGGCGGCTCCATCCGGGACGACCTGGTCATTGCCGAGTGCGACAAGCACGGCATGGTCATGGCCTTCACCGGCATGCGGCTTTTCCATCACTAAGCCCGTTTTTCATAGGGGACAGCCCCAAAAAGGCTGCCCCCTATCGGTGCGTTTTTGGATAAACAGAAAATGAGGTGCTTATGAAATTACTGGTTGTAGGCGGCGGTGGCCGGGAACATGCCATCATCCGCTCCCTGAAGAAAAATCCCCAGGTGGAAACCATCTACGCCCTGCCCGGCAACGGCGGCATTGCCGCAGATGCCACCTGTGTCCCCATCGGCGCCACGGAGATTGACAAGATCGTAACCTTCGCCGTGGAAAACGCCATTGACTACGCAGTGGTGGCTCCCGACGATCCTCTGGTTCTGGGCTGTGTGGACGCTCTGGAAGAAAAGGGCATCCCCTGCTTCGGCCCCCGGGCCAACGCCGCCATCATTGAAGGCAGCAAGGTCTTTTCCAAGAATCTGATGCACAAATACGGCATCCCCACCGCCGAGTATGCGGTGTTCGACCAGATGGATGATGCCCTGTCCTACCTGGACACTGCCCCCATCCCCACGGTGGTCAAGGCCGACGGTCTGGCTCTGGGCAAAGGCGTTATCATCGCCGAAACCCGGGAAGCGGCCAAAACCGCCGTCCGGGACATGATGGAAGCCGGTGTTTTCGGCAAGTCCGGCAGCCGAGTGGTCATTGAGGAGTTCCTCACCGGCCCGGAAGTATCCGTGCTGGCCTTCACCGACGGTAAGGTGGTCAAGCCCATGGTCTCCTCCATGGACCACAAGCGGGCAGGTGACAACGACACTGGCCTAAACACCGGCGGCATGGGCACCGTGGCCCCCAACCCCTACTACACCCCCGAAATTGCCGATCGGTGCATGCAGGAAATCTTCCTGCCCACCATCGCCGCTATGAACGCCGAAGGCCGTGCCTTCCGGGGCTGCCTGTATTTCGGTCTGATGCTGACCCCCAACGGCCCCAAGGTCATTGAGTACAACTGCCGTTTCGGCGATCCGGAAACCCAGGTGGTGCTGCCCCTGCTGGAAAGCGACCTGCTGACCATTATGCGCGCCTGCACCAACGGCACTTTGGCAGACACCGAAGTTCGCTTTGCCGACAAGCATGCCTGCTGCGTGATTCTGGCCTCCAAGGGCTATCCCCAGAGCTACCAGAAGGGATTCCCCATCACCATGACTGAGGAAGCCGCTCAGCACACCTACGTCGCCGGTGCCAAGCTGGAAAATGGCCAGCTTCTCACCTCCGGCGGCCGGGTCACCGGCACCACCGCCATTGCCGACACCCTGGAACAGGCCATCCGGGAAGCCTACCGGATCAGCGACGGCGTCCGCTTTGAAAACGCCTACCGCAGAAGCGACATCGGACAGCGGGCATTGCAGGCTCTCAAGTAAGGAAACAATAGAGAAACTAGGAGGATTACCCCATGGTTTATCGTGTATTTGTAGAAAAGAAGGAAGGCCTGGACAACGAAGCCCGGGGCCTGCTCAGCGAAGCCAAGAATCTTCTGGGCATGGAGAATCTGGAGCATGTGCGGCTGTTCAACCGCTACGACGCAGAAAACATCTCCCGGGAGCTGTTTGACTACGCCGTAAAGACCGTGTTTTCTGAGCCCCAGCTGGATACCGCCAGCGAAAGCGTATCCCTGCCCGGCGCATATGTTTTTGCCGTGGAATCCCTGCCCGGTCAGTTCGACCAGCGGGCTGACTCCGCCGCCCAGTGCATCCAGATCATCTCCCAGGGCGAGCGTCCCCTGATCCGCACCGCCAAGGTCTACGCCCTGTACGGCAAGCTCACGGAAGCAGAAATCGCCGAATTCAAGAAGTACGTCATCAACCCCGTGGAGTGCCGGGAAGCATCCCTGGAAATCCCCGAAACCCTGGCCATCCAGTATGAGATTCCCACCCAGGTTGCCACCCTGGACGGCTTTACCAAGCTGGACCGGGAAGGTCTGGACGCCTTCATCCGCCAATATGGCCTGGCCATGGACCTGGACGACATTACCTTCTGCCAGTCCTACTTTATCAGCGAACACCGGGACCCCACCATCACGGAAATCCGGATGATCGACACCTACTGGTCTGACCACTGCCGTCACACCACCTTCGGCACCATCATTGACAGCGTCCACTTTGAGGATGCCCTGCTGCAGAAGACTTACGAAACCTACCTGGAAACCCGCAATGCCCTGGGCCGCAAGGCAAAGCCCATCTGCCTGATGGATCTGGCTACCGTAGCCGTGCGGCACCTGAAGGCCGCCGGAAAGCTCGCCAAGCTGGACGAGAGCGAGGAAATCAACGCCTGCACCGTGAAGGTCAACGTCACCGTGGACGGCGCGGAAGAGCCCTGGCTGCTGCTGTTCAAGAACGAGACCCACAACCATCCCACAGAAATTGAGCCCTTCGGCGGCGCTGCCACCTGCATCGGCGGTGCCATCCGCGACCCGCTGTCCGGCCGCAGCTACGTCTATCAGGCCATGCGCGTCA
>USHP01000307.1 GCA_900554625.1 uncultured Eubacteriales bacterium
GATGGGGATGCTGCCGGATGCGCTGAAGCGCTTTGGAATCTTCGCCCGGTTCTGGAAGCGGAGCTGGAAAAGAATACCATGCAGCAGCTGTATCAGCAGATCGAACTTCCTCTGTGTACGGTACTTTACCGGATGGAAACGCGGGGAATCTGTGTAGACCGGAGCAAGCTGGAGCAATTTGGCCAGATGCTGGCTCAGAGGATTTCGGACTGCGAAACCCTGATCTATTCCTATTCCGATACGAAATTCAATATCAATTCCACCAAGCAGTTGGGAGAATTGCTGTTTGAAAAGCTGGGATTGCCGCCAGTGAAGAAAACCAAAACCGGCTACTCCACCAATGTGGAAGTTCTGGAGAAACTGAAAAATCAGCATCCTATTATCCCTGCAATTATGGACTACCGGATGCTGACAAAATTGAAATCCACCTATGCCGACGGGCTGATTAAAGAAATTCGGAATGACGGACGGGTGCACACCACCTTCCAGAATCTGGTAACCGCTACTGGCCGCCTGTCCTCTACGGAACCGAACCTGCAGAATATTCCGGTGCGGACAGACTTGGGAGCGGAGATTCGTAAGATGTTTGTGCCCAAGCTTGGATGCGTCCTGGTGGACGCGGATTACAGCCAGATTGAACTGCGGGTACTTGCCCATATTGCCGACGATGCAACCATGCAGGAATCCTTCCGCAATGGTACGGATGTCCACGCTGCCACAGCGGCCCAGGTATTTGGAGTGCCAGTGGAAAGTGTTACGCCCTTGCAGCGCCGCCATGCCAAGGCAGTTAACTTCGGCATTGTGTATGGTATCAGTGAGTTCTCTTTGGCGGAGGACATCGGTGTCAGCCGCTACGAAGCCAAGCGCTATATTGACAGCTACTTGGATCACTACAGCGGCGTTCGCACCTATATGAAATCGGTTGTGGAAGAAGCCAAGAAGCGTGGCTATACCGAAACCCTGTATCACCGCAGACGCTATATTCCGGAACTGACCAGCAGCAATTTTAACGTGCGCAGCGGCGCAGAGCGCGTTGCGCTGAATACCCCCATCCAGGGAACGGCAGCGGACATTATCAAGCTGGCCATGATCCGTGTGGAACAGGCGCTGGAAGAACATTATCCGGAAGCGAAACTGCTTTTGCAGGTCCATGACGAATTGATTGTGGAATGCCCGGAAGAGTTGGCGGAGCCCGTTTCTCAACTGGTCAGCCGGGAAATGGAAACCGTTGCTAAGCTGGAAGTGCCTCTGACAGCGGAAGCCAAATTCGGAAAGAGCTGGTACGACGCAAAATGAGAATTGTTATGATGGAATCTTGCCATGTCCCGCAGGTGGCGGCGTTGGAGAAGCTCTGCTTTTCTGATCCCTGGAGCGAAAACAGCGTGGCATCAGAGCTTAGCAATGACCTGTCCTGCTGGCTGGTGGCCTTGGATGGGGATACAGTCGCCGGATATGTGGGCTCTCAGACAGTTTTGGGAGAGACGGACATGATGAATCTGGCGGTCTCCCCAGAATACCGACGCAAAGGAATTGCCAAAGCTCTGGTCAATGCCCTGGTAGAGCGGCTGAAGCAGCGGGAAAGTCACTGCCTGACATTGGAAGTCCGCCTTTCCAATGAACCTGCCAGGGCTCTGTATGAATCCTTGGGATTTGTCCAGATTGGCAGACGTCCTGGGTATTATCATAATCCCAAAGAGGACGGATTGATCCTGCGAAAGGAGTGGGAAATTTGAATATTCTGGCTGTGGAATCCTCTTGTGATGAAACTGCGGTAGCCATTGTCAAAGATGGTCGGGAAGTCTTGTGCGACTGCATTGCTTCCCAGGTAGATCTGCATCGGATTTACGGCGGCGTGGTGCCGGAGATTGCGTCCCGGAAGCACATGGAGGCAATTTACGGTCTGGCTGACCAGGCACTGCAGCAAACCGGACTGAGCCGGGAACAGATCGACGCAGTTGCGGCCACCTATGCACCGGGACTGATTGGCGCTGTGCTGGTGGGTGTGAATTTTGCCAAGGCTGCCGCGCTGGCCATGGGCAAACCGTTGATTCCAGTACACCATATCCGCGGACACATTGCCGCCAATTACCTAGCCTATCCTCAGCTGGAGCCGCCATTTTTGTGCCTGGTGGTCTCCGGAGGACACACCATGCTGGTGGAGGTTCAGGACTATGCCAAGATGAACATCCTGGGAACGACCCTGGACGATGCCGCAGGAGAGTGTTTTGACAAGGTGGCCCGTGTATTGGGAATGCCGTACCCCGGCGGTGCTGCTCTGGATAAGATGGCACGGCAGGGAAATCCGGAAAAATATGCCTTGCCTCGGAGCAAACCCGGAAAAAATCCCTATAATATGAGTTTTTCCGGTCTGAAAACTGCTGCTTTGAACCTGATTCACCACGCTGAACAGATAGGGGAAGAACTGGACGTGCCCAGCTTGTGCGCTTCTTTTTCACAAGCAGTGTCGGACACGCTGGTGCCCCGGGTTGTCATGGCGCTGGAACAGACTGGATATCGCAAAATTGCGGTAGCCGGTGGTGTGGCTGCCAATTCCCGTATCCGGGAAGATGTGCTTGCAGCTGCAAAGAAAATGGGAGCGGAAGTGTACATGCCGCCTCTGAGTTTGTGCGGTGACAACGGCGCGATGATTGGCGCTCAGGCAT
>USHP01000308.1 GCA_900554625.1 uncultured Eubacteriales bacterium
CACCGACAACGGCTGCGGCATGGCTCCGGAGGATGCCAGAACCGCCTTTTTGCGCCACGCAACCTCCAAACTGCGCTCGGCAGAAGATCTGGCCGCCATCGGTACCATGGGTTTCCGAGGTGAAGCCTTGGCTGCCATTGCCTCCGTTAGCCGCATTGACCTGATGACCAAAACAGCCGGAGCCATTTCCGGCACCAGTCTGCATCTGGAAGCCGGGCAGATTCTGGAAGAAGCGGAGGTAGGCTGCCCGGAAGGCACCACCATCATCATCCGGGATCTGTTCTACAACACCCCCGCCCGGATGAAGTTCATGAAATCCGACACCGTGGAAGGTGGGCGGGTAGCTGCCGCCGTGCAGCTGCAGGCACTGGCCCATCCGGAAGTTGCTTTCCAGTTCCTCCGGGACGGAAAGCAGGTTTTGTCCACCCCGGGAAATGGTGGATTGCAGGCAGCGGTCTACTGCGTATACGGCCGGGACTGCGCCCGGATGGTAAACGTAGACAGCCGCTGGGAAGGCTACCATCTGACCGGCTACGTCACCAAACCCACAGACGCCCGTCCCAGCCGGAATTTGCAGACTTTCTTCGTCAACAACCGCCCGGTCAAATCCAAGCTGCTGGTTTCTGCACTGGAAGAAGCCTACCGCAACCAGATTATGGTTGGAAAATTCCCCGCCTGTGTGCTGCATCTGACCCTGCCTGCCGGAGCGGTAGACGTCAACGTACATCCAGCCAAAACCGAGGTAAAATTTCTGTCGGAAAAGGCTGTGTTTGACTGTGTACATTATGGGGTTCTGGGTGCGCTGAACAAGCAGCCCGACCGGCCTCAGATTCAGTTTCAGAGAAAGCCGGAGCCAGCTCCTGCCCCAGCCCCGGCTGCAACTGTTTCTGCTTCTGTTTCTCCTGCTAAGAAAGAGCCGTTCTTCCGAACCATGACGGCTCAGGAGTACAAAACCTTCTCTGCCGCCATGCAGGACAGCCCAAAGCCTACGCCGGCAGCGGCCAGCGCCACGGCGGTGAAAATTCGCCAGGAGGCGGAGCCTTCCCTGAAGGAAACCGTCATCGTGCCCAAACCTGCCCAGAGCGTGGTTTCCACTCCCCTTCCGCCGGTCAACGTTCCCAAAAAGCAGCCAGCGGCGGCACCGGTTCCGCTGCCGCCGATTCCGGAGCCCCAGGAAGAACCAGAACAGACTGTGCTGGAAATGCCCAAGGAAATCCCCTGGCGGATGGTGGGCGAACTGTACAACAGCTATATTCTGGTGGAACAAGGAGACGATGCCTTTCTGATTGACAAGCACGCTGCCCACGAGCGGATTCTGTTTGAAAAGCTGAAGGCCAACCAGGAAAAAATCAGCGCCCAAAGTCTGCTGACTCCTATCCCCGTCCGTCTCAGCCCCAGTGCTGCCGGAGAACTGCTGGAAAACCGAAAAACTCTGGATGAACTGGGTTTTGAAATTGAGGAATTCGGGGAAAACACCCTGCTTTTGCGGCAGATTCCCATGGACTTAAGTCCGGAAGATGCCGCCGATGCCCTGGAAACCCTGGCCAGCGATCTTCTCAACGGCCGCCGGGAACATGCCGACACCGTTCGGGATGAACTGCTGCACACCGTTGCCTGTAAGGCCGCCATTAAGGCCGGATGGAAAAACGACGAAGCAGAACTTCTGGCGGTAGCCAAAGCCGTCATGTCCCGGGAAGATCTGAAATACTGCCCCCATGGCAGACCCATCTGTGTGACCTTAAGCAAAAAACAGCTGGAAAAGCAATTCAAGCGCACCTGACCAATTTTTCGGAGGTTTTGCCCCATGAACAATATTGTCTGTATTGCCGGGCCCACTGCCTCCGGCAAAACTGCCCTGGCCGTGGCCTTGGCAAAAGAACTGAACGGCGAAGTGGTTTCCTGCGATTCCATGCAGGTTTACAAAGGCATGGACATCGGCACCGCCAAGCCTACCCTGGAAGAAATGGAGGGCATTCCCCACCACATGCTTTCCGTAGCGGAGCCGGATGAGGATTTTTCCGTCAGCCGTTACTGCGAAATGGCCGCCCCCATTGTGGATGACATTGTAGCCCGGGGCAAAGTAGCCATCATTGCCGGCGGAACGGGGCTTTATATGGATTCCCTCATCCGGGGCAATGCCTTTGCCCCCTTCCCCTCCACCGGTGTCCGGGAAAAGCTGGAGGCTCAGGCCGATGCGGAAGGAATGGAAGCCATGCTGGGCTGGCTGGAATCCATTGATCCGGAAGCTGCCGCACGGCTGCACCTGTCTGACCGGAAACGGATTATCCGGGCTTTGGAAGTCTATCTGGAAACCGGCGAAACCATCACCGCCCACAACAAAAAGACTCAGACCATTCCGCCCCGGTATACCCCGCTGTGGCTGGGACTGGATTTTGCCCAGAGAAGCGATTTGTACCACCGCATTGATCTGCGGGTGGGGCTGATGCTTCAGATGGGGCTGATTGGGGAAATCCGCTCTCTGCTGGATGCGGGGATTCCGGAAAAAACCACCGCCATGCAGGCCATTGGCTACAAGGAATTTATCGCCGCACTGGAGGGAAAATGTACCATCGAAGAAGCCGCCGATCAGGTGCGGCAATCTTCCCGCCGCTATGCCAAACGGCAGCTGACCTGGTTCCGGCGAAATCCCGCCATTCA
>USHP01000309.1 GCA_900554625.1 uncultured Eubacteriales bacterium
GGATGAAAATGAGCCTAGGGAAGATACCGCAAAGGCTGCGGAGCTGATGCAGCGGCTGGACCAGCTTGCGCCAGTGCAGGAAAAGCTGCTGCTTCTGGATGAGGCGGTGTATCTGCATCTGCAAACCACCGAGGGCGGCTATGACTACACCCTCTATGACAAAGACACCCTCCGCCAGATGGATGGCGGCCAGTTGGATGCGCCGGAGCTGCCCCTGTCTACCGCCGCCCTGAAAATCTGCGAGATGCACGACCTGGGAGGCCAGTCCATCAAGTATGCGCCCCTTGCCATGATTGAAACCTTGCAGGAGGCGGCCTACCAGCAGATGCAGGAGGCAGCGGCCCAGGCCGCCGTCCCGGAGAGTACCATGCTGCCGGATGCCCCGGAGCAGACGCTGGATGAGTACCCTATGCCGGACCCGATGCTCACGCTGGATGATTTGGAAAAGTGCGGCTACCGGGACGGGGATATGCTCCCCCTCTCTAAAGAGCGGGCGATGGAGCTTTACGAGCGGGATCTGACCGTATATGCGGTGGTGGATGGCGGCAGCGCGGAGATGCTGTTTGACCGGGAAGAATTTGACACCCAGGCCGCCGGGACCATGTATGCCGTCTCCCGCGAGGAATGGGAGGAAAGCCCGGAGTTCGATGCGCGGGTACAGGACCGCCTGAACCATCAGGAAGAACGGGAACGGGCATTTCTTTCCCATGAGGGGGACTGCTTCGCCATTTACCAGGTGTCCGAGAATGACCCGCAGAGGCTTCGTTTTATGAATATGGACTGGCTGAACGCCCATGACCTTTCTGTGGAGCGGGGCAACTACGATCTGGTCTATACCGCTCCGCTCCCGGAAACCGGCAGCATGGACGGGCGGCTTCACAAGCTGTTTGAACAGTTCAACTTTCACCGTCCGGCAGACTTCCACAGCCCATCCATGAGCGTCAGCGACATCGTTGCGATAAAAAGGGATGGCGTGGTATCCTGCCATTACTGCGACAGCGTTGGCTTTCAGGAAATCCCCGGCTTTCTCCCGTCCAATCCGCTGAAAAATGCGGAAATGACCGTTGAGGATGATTACGGCATGATTGACGGCATCATCAACAACGGCCCCAAAGCAACGGTGGCGGAGCTGGAGGCGCAGGCAAGAAGCGGACAGCCCATTTCCCTGATGGACCTGGCAGATGCCGTCCACCGGGAGGAACGGGACAAGAAAAAATCTGTGATGGAACAGCTCCGGCAGAGTCCGAAACAGGAGCGGAAAAAGACAGCGCCCAAAAAGAGCGCGGAAAGGGAGCTTTGATATGAACAACTTTACCTTTGAAGAAATCAACCTGATGTGCATTTACAATTCCGGGGACGGGACCCGCCAGGAGCTGATTGAGGCCCTCACCGAGATGCGTGGCTACCTGGGCGCAGATGAAACGGAGCTTTTGGAGCTTACCGACTCTGCCCTTGCAAAGCTGTCCGCCATGACCGATGAAGCATTTGCCGAGCTGGAACTGTACCCGGATTTTGACAGCGAGGACAATGCCTATGATGAGTAACCTGGAATTTTATTCTGCGATGGCCAGCTACACCGCCACCCACCTGACGGATAGCTGGCAGAGGTGGACAGCATTTCTCACCACAGCCTCCCGGCTGTATAAGTATCCCTTCCACGAGCAGCTTATGATCTTCGCCCAGCGCCCGGACGCAACGGCCTGTGCGGAATATGACCTCTGGAACGACACCATGCGCCGGTATGTGCGGCGCGGCTCCAAGGGCATCGCCCTTGTGGACAATTCCCGCGAAAAGCCCCGGCTTCGGTATGTGTTCGACATTTCCGACACCGGCCTGCGGAAAAATTCCCGCCACCCCTTCCTGTGGGAGCTTCGCCCGGAGCATGAGGCGGCGGTGGCCCAGGCCCTCACTGAGCGGTTTGGCGCGCCGCCGGAAAACAACCTGGCGGAACAGCTTGAAAGCATCGCCGCCCAGCTTGTCAGCGAGTATTGGGTGGAACACAAGCGGGACATCCTCGACATCGTTGACGGGAGCTTTCTGGAAGGCTATGATGAATTTAACATCGGAGTGCAGTTCAGAAATGCCGCAACGGTCAGCATTACCTACTCTTTGCTGTCCCGGTGTGGATTGGAGCCGGAAGGCTACTTCGACCATGAGGACTTTTTAAGTATCTTCGATTTCAACACCCCGGAGGCGGTGGCCGCCCTGGGAACGGCGGTCAGCCAGAGCAACCAGCAGGTGCTGCGGCAGATCGGCATTACCATCCAAAACTATGAACGAGCCAAATTCGCGGAAAGGAGCGTCACACATGGAGAACAACCTGACTTACACGAGGAACGGCGATTACCTGATCCCCGACCTGAAGCTGGAGGAAACGAAGCCCCTGGGCCGGTACGGGAGGATGCGCCGGGATTATCTGAAGGAGCATCGGCCAGTCCTGTTCAACGCCATGATGGTGAACGGGAAACTGTACCCGCACCTGAACGAGATCGAGCAGACCATGAACCGGCGGCTGGAGCAGATGATGCCGGAGCTGATGCAGGCGGCGGGCGTGACGGAGGAACTGAAAGCCCGCGATCCGATGACCTGGGTGGGGCTGATGAACACCTGCAAAGCCCAGGCGGAGGAAATCCTTCTGACGGAACTTATATACAGC
>USHP01000310.1 GCA_900554625.1 uncultured Eubacteriales bacterium
GGCCGCACCTGCACCCGCAGACGAAATGAAGAGCGACGACGTGGCCGACGAGATTGCCCAGAACATTGAGGCCATGATCGGCTCCACCGTGGACACCGCCCCCAAGGCTGCTCCCAAGCACCCCACCGCTATGGAGTCCACCACCAGCAAGTTTGCCAGCCTGAACCTGCAGTTCGGCCGCAACTACGATCCCAAGAACAAGTAAGTTCTACTCCCATAAATAACGCCAGGACGAGGACACGCAAGCGTTCACACCGCCATCAGAGAGCTGCCGTTTGGTGCAAGGCAGCAGGCAGGCGTCCCCTTGTATCACCTCCGAGCAGCGCACCGAATATCTGTAGGCTGCGCCGGTCTGCGCCCGATATCGCGCCCAATGAGTGCCGGTTTTTTGCCGGAACAAGAGTGGTACCGCAGAGGTTTTGTGCCTTTGTCTCTTAATGAGACAAAGGCACTTTTCTTTTGCGCTGCGTTTTTTCAAATTCTCAAATGGAGGTCACATTCCAATGGAATACAAAAACACCATCATCACCCCAAAAACCAACTTCCCCATGAAGGCTGGTCTGCCTGCCCGGGAGCCGGGTATGCTGAAGAACTGGGAAGAGCAGAATCTTTACAGCGCCATGCTGGAAAAGAACAAGGATCTGCCCCGGTTTGTGCTGCATGACGGCCCTCCCTTCTCCAACGGCGACATTCACATGGGTCACGCTCTGAACAAGACCCTGAAGGATTTCATCGTCCGCAGCCACGCCATGATGGGTTACTACACCCCCTATGTCCCCGGCTGGGACAACCACGGCATGCCCATTGAGTCTGCCATTATCAAAAAGAGCAAGCTCAACCACAAGACCATGCCCGTTCCGGAATTCCGCACCGCCTGCGCTGAGTTTGCCGAAACCTATATTCAGCGCCAGATGGCAGGCTTCAAGCGCCTGGGCGTAGTGGGCGACTGGGAGCATCCCTACCGCACCATGGACAAGCATTTTGAGGCTCAGGAAGTCAAGGTCTTCGGCAGAATGTTTGAAAAGGGCTACATCTACAAGGGCCTGAAGCCTGTGTACTGGTGCCCCAAGGATGAAACTGCTCTGGCAGAAGCCGAAATCGAGTATCAGGAAGATCCCTGTACCTCTGTCTACGTCAAGTTCCCCATGAAGGATGACCTGGGCAAGCTCAGCCAGTTCGACCTGAGCAAGACCTTCTTCGTCATCTGGACCACCACCATCTGGACCCTGCCCGGCAACATGGCCATCTGCCTGCATCCCCGGGAGAGCTACGTCCTGGTGAAGGCCGAAAACGGTGAGACCTACATCATGGCAGAAGCTTTGATGGATAAGGTCATGACCATCGGCGGCTTTACCAATTATGAAGTGCTGGCAACCTATCCCGGCGCTTTCTTCGAGAACATGCTGGCCCAGCACCCCTTCCTGGACAAGACTTCCCGTCTGGTGTACGCTGAGTATGTCACCATGGATTCCGGTACCGGCTGTGTCCACACCGCTCCCGGCTTCGGTGCTGACGACTACCAAACCTGCATGCGCTACGGCATGGATCTGGTGGTTCCCGTCAACGACCAGGGCCGTCACACCGAGTATGCCGGCAAGTACGCCGGTCTGAAAACCGACGAGTCCAACCCCATCATCCTGGCTGACATGAAGGAAAACGGCACTCTGTTTGCCAGCGAAGAGATTCTTCACTCCTACCCCCACTGCTGGCGGTGCAAGAACCCCATCATCTACCGTGCCACCGAGCAGTGGTTCTGCTCCGTGGACGCCATCAAGGATCAGGCTATTGAAGCCATCAAGGGCGTAAAGTGGATCCCGGGCTGGGGCGAAGACCGCATTTCCTCCATGGTCCGTGACCGCAACGACTGGTGTATCTCCCGTCAGCGTCGCTGGGGTGTGCCGATTCCGATCTTCTACTGCAAGGACTGCGGCGAGCCGCTCATCGAGAAGGACGCGATGCACGCAGTTTCCGAGCTGTTCCGCGCAGAGGGCTCCGATGCCTGGTACATCAAGGAAGCGGAAGAGATTCTGCCCGCAGGCACAAAGTGCAAGAAGTGCGGCTGCACCTCCTTTACAAAAGAGCGCGACATCATGGACGTTTGGTTTGATTCCGGCGTGACCCATGCTGCCGTTTGCGATACACGCGATTATCTCCATTGGCCGGCTGACCTGTACCTTGAGGGTGCAGACCAGTACCGCGGCTGGTTCCAGTCTTCGCTGCTCACGTCCATTGCTTGGCGCGGCAAAGCGCCGTACAAGGCTGTCGTCACACACGGCTGGGTCGTGGACGGTCAGGGCAGAAAGATGAGTAAGTCCCTCGGCAACGGCATTCTGCCGCAGGAGATTGTGGATAAGTACGGCGCAGATATCCTGCGTCTGTGGGTCGCTTCTTCCGACTACCATGCCGATATCCGCATCTCCCCGGAAATCCTCAAACAGCTTTCTGACGCATACAGAAAGATCCGCAACACAGCACGCTATATGCTCGGCAACCTTTCCGATTTTAATCCGGATACCGACAGTGTAGAGGTCTCTGAGATGCTTTCCATCGATAAGTGGGCGCTGAACCGTTTGGATCGGCTGATGGTGAAGGTGCGCGAGGGCTATGAGTCCTTCGAGTTCCACCAGGCTTACCACGCCATCCATAAC
>USHP01000311.1 GCA_900554625.1 uncultured Eubacteriales bacterium
ATCTGGCCCAGCGCGCCGACCTCATTGGGGCCATCCGATTGCCGGATAACACCTTCAAGCAGAACGCCGGAACGGAAGTGACCAGCGACATCATCTTTCTGCAAAAGCGCGACCACATCACCGATTTAGACCAGGATTGGGTGCATTTGGACACGGATGAAAACGGAATCCGCATGAACCGCTATTTCGTGCAGCACCCGGAGATGATTTTGGGCGACATGGTGATGGAATCCACCCGGTTCGGGCCGGACAGCGCCTGCAAAGCCCGCGAGGGGGAAGATTTATCCGAGCAGCTTGCCAGCGCCATCCAGTTTTTACAGGCGGAAATCAAGCCCTATGAGCTGGAGAGACTGGACGAGGAGGAAGATAAATCCATCCCTGCCGACCCTGCGGTGCGGAATTTCAGCTACACGATTGCAGACGGGCAGGTGTACTACCGGGAAAACAGCCTCATGTACCCGGTAGAAGTTTCCGTCACAGCGGAAAACCGTATCCGGGGCATGATCGAACTGCGGGAATGCGTCCGCAGACTCATAGAGTATCAAACCGAGGGATACCCGGACGAGGACATCCAGGCAGAACAGAAAAAGCTGAACTCCCTTTACGACAGCTTTACGGCCAAATATGGCCTCATCAGCAGCCGGGGGAACAAGCTGGCCTTTTCGGAGGACTCCAGCTACTGCCTCTTGTGCTCTCTTGAGGTGCTGGACGAACAAGGCAGCCTAAAAAGGAAAGCTGATTTATTTACGAAGCGTACCATCCGGCCCCATGTAGCTGTCACCAGCGTGGATACGGCCAGTGAAGCATTGGCCGTGTCCATTTCGGAAAAAGCCCGTGTGGATATGGACTATATGGCAGAGCTGTCGGGCAAATCCCCGGAGGAACTGGAAAAAGAGCTTGCCGGGGTGATCTACCGGGATATTCGCTGTGCGGAGAACCCGGAGGACATCCTGCCTTCTTTGGCGGATTTGAGCCGCTATCCTCTTGTCACGGCGGATGAGTACCTTTCCGGGAAAGTGCGCCAAAAGCTGCGGATGGCAAAAGCATTCCTGGAAGTGGCCCCTGACAATCAGAAGGAAACCGCCCGCAGGAATATGGAGGCTCTGGAGGCCGTCCAGCCCCAGGACCTGGGCGCTGGAGAAATTGGCGTGCGCATTGGCGCGAACTGGGTGCCCATCGAGGTGTACCAGCAATTCATGGTGGAGCTGCTCACCCCCAATTACTATGTGCGGGACCGTATCAAAATCCTGCGCTCCGAAGCCACCGGCCAATGGAGTATCCGGGAGAAAAACGCCGACCGCAGCAATGTAAAAGCCAATACCACCTACGGCACCAAGCGGATGAGCGCCTACCACATCCTGGAGCAGACCCTGAATCAGAAGGATGTGCGGGTATTTGACTATATTGAGGACGAGAACGGCAAGAAAAAGCCTGTCCTCAACAAAAAAGAAACCGCGATTGCCCAGGACCGACAGGAACTCATCAAGCAGAAGTTTGCCGAGTGGATCTGGAAAGACATCGACCGCCGGGAACTGCTGTGCCGCATTTACAACGAAACCTTCAACGGCGTCCGCCCCCGTGAGTATGATGGGCGGCACATCCGGTTTGAAGGCATGAACCCGGAGATCTCCCTTCGGCCCCATCAGATCAATGCCATCGCGCACGTTTTGTATGGCGGAAATACCTTGCTTGCCCACGAAGTAGGGGCCGGGAAAACGTATGAGATGGTGGCGGCGGCAATGGAAATGAAGCGGCTGGGGCTTTGTACCAAGTCGCTGATCGTGGTTCCCAACCATATCACGGAGCAGTGGGCGGCTGAATTTTTGCAGCTCTATCCCAGCGCCAATATCTTGGTAGCCACAAAGAAGGACTTTGAAAAGCAGAACAGGAAGAAGTTTTGCAGCCGCATTTCCACCGGAGATTATGACGCAATCATTATCGGCCACAGCCAGTTTGAAAAAATCCCCATGAGTGCCGAGCGCCAGCAGGCCATTCTCCAGCAGCAGATTGACGATATTCTGTTCGGCATTGAACAGGCCAAGTCACAAAAGGCGGAACGCTATACCATCAAACAGATGGAGCGCACCCGTAAATCTCTGGAGGCGAAACTGGCGAAACTCAACGACCAAAGCCGGAAAGACGATGTTGTGACGTTTGAGGAACTGGGCGTTGACCGTATCTTCATTGATGAGAGCCATTATTTTAAGAATCTCTTTTTGATGACGAAAATGCGGAATGTAGGAGGCATCGCCCAGACCGAAGCGCAGAAAAGTTCCGACCTCTTTATGAAGTGCAGATACCTTGACGAAATCACGGGCGGTCGTGGTACGGTCTTTGCGACCGGAACGCCAATCTCCAACTCTATGGTGGAGCTATATACCATTCAGAGATACTTGCAGTATGCAACCCTTGAAAGGAACAATTTACAACACTTCGACGCTTGGGCTTCCACCTTTGGAGAGACCGTGACAGCCGTGGAATTGACCCCCGAAGGTACGGGATACAGAGCCAAAACAAGGTTCGCAAGGTTCTACAACCTGCCGGAACTGATGGCAATGTTCAAAGAGGTGGCGGACATTAAAACCGCAGATATGCTTGACCTTCCCGTGCCAAAAGCA
>USHP01000312.1 GCA_900554625.1 uncultured Eubacteriales bacterium
TCCCGGCCCCGTTCTGATCGATGTGCCCAAGGATGTTCAGGTTGCCCAGTGGGAATACGAACCCCAGGAGGCGGTTGCCGCTGAGGAAAGTTTCCCCGCCAAGGATATTCGCATCCAGCAGGCTGCCGACTGCATCAACGCAGCCCAGCGTCCTTTCCTGTACTTCGGCGGCGGTCTGATTACCAGCAATGCGCAGGATGAACTGCTGCAGATTGCAGAGCGGATTGACGCTCCCATCGGCTGCTCCATGATGGGTATTTCCGGTGTTCCCACCGACTATCCCCGATTCCTGGGCATGCAGGGCATGCACGGCCATTATGCTTGCTCTACCGCCATGCACCACGCTGACTGCATCATTGCCCTGGGCTGCCGATTTAATGACCGGGTTACCGGCGACCGGGCCAAGTTTGCGGTAGGCGCCAAGATTGTCCACATCGACATTGACGGTGCCGAGCTGGGCAAAACCGTTACCCCTGCCCATGGTCTGCGGGGTGATGTGAAAAAGACCCTGCAAAAGCTGCTTCCCCAGCTGAAGGAAGTCAAGCATCCCCAGTGGCAGGAAACCTTTGACCGTTTTCTGGAAGAAGAGCAGCAGGGCATGGACAACCGGGAAGGCATGACCCCCCGGAATGTCATTGGCCTTCTGAATCAGCACCTGAGCGAAAACACCCCTGTTGCCACCGATGTGGGCCAGCACCAGATGTGGGCTGCCCAGTATCTGAACCTGAAGAATACCCGCCGGTTCATTTCCAGCGGCGGTCTGGGTACCATGGGCTTCGGTATGGGTGCCGCTATGGGCGCTGCACTGGGCACCAAGGAGCGAGCTGTACTGGTTACCGGCGACGGAAGCTTCGGCATGAATCTGAACGAACTGGCCACCGCCGTGGTCAACCGGGTTCCTCTGGTGATTCTGCTGCTGAACAACGGTGTTCTGGGTATGGTTCGCCAGTGGCAGACCCTGTTCTTCGACAAGCATTACTCCAATACCACCCTGTCTGACCGTCAGACGGACTTTGTAAAGCTGGCTGAGGCCTTCGGCGCTCATGCCAGTCGCGCGCTGACCCTGGAGGAACTGGAAGAGGCTCTGACCAAGGCTTTCGCCTGCGGCGGTCCTTATCTGATTGACTGCGCTATTGACAAGGATGAATTCGTTTTGCCCATGCTGCCTCCCGGCGGTTCCATGGATGATATCATTGTAAGGATTGGTGATTGATATGAGGAAATTTACTGTAGCCATTCTGGTCAACAACCAATTCGGCGTTCTGAACCGGGTCACCAGCATGTTCCGCCGCCGTCAGTTTAACATCACGTCTCTGACCGTCAGCGAGACGGAGTCCGAGGAATTCTCCCGGATTACCGTGCAGTCGGAAGGTGACGAAGTAAAAAAAGAGCAGCTGATTAACCAGCTGTACAAACTGCCCGACGTGTGCTCCGTTGCGGAGCTGGACGATGTGGATACCGTTGGCCGGGAACTGCTGCTGATTAAGATGCGCAATGACCCTGCTGCCCGCAACGACATCCGCTCCGCCTCCACCGCTTACGAAGGCAAGGTGGTAGATTACACCAAAGACTCCTTCATCATTCAGATGGTGGGCGACAGCCGGAAAATTGACAACTTTATCGACCTGATGCGGGACTTTGAGATTCTGGAAATCTGCCGCACCGGTCTCGTCACCCTCCAGAGAGGTGCTACCACCATCCGCAGAGTGACCAACCTGTAATTTCTCTTGTTTTCCCTTATCCCCGATAATCGAAATAAAAATGAACTAATTTTGGGAGGTAATCCGCTATGAATCGTATCTTCTATCAGCAGGACTGTGATCTGCAGAAACTGGCCGGCAAGACTGTTGCCATCATCGGCTACGGCTCCCAGGGCCACGCTCATGCTCTGAACCTGAAAGACAGCGGCGTGAATGTCATTGTTGGCTTGTACAACGGCTCCAAGAGCTGGGCCAAGGCCGAGCAGGCCGGTCTTCAGGTCAAGACCGTGTCCGAGGCCGCCCAGTGGGGCGACATCGTGATGATGCTCATCAACGACGAGGTCCAGGCCGAGGTCTACAAGAAGGACATCGCCCCCTACATGACCGAGGGCAAGGCCCTGGCTTTCGCTCACGGCTTCAACATCCGCTATCAGCAGATCGTGCCTCCCGCCGGCGTTGACGTGTTCATGGCTGCCCCCAAGGGCCCCGGCCACACCGTCCGCTCCACCTATGTCAACGGCAAGGGCGTGCCCTGCCTGATCGCTGTGGAGCAGAACGCCAGCGGCAACGCTTACAAGATCGGCCTGGGCTATGCAGCCGGCATCGGCGGCGCCCGGGGCGGCGTGATGGAGACCACCTTCCAGGACGAGACCGAGACCGACCTGTTCGGCGAGCAGGCCGTGCTGTGCGGCGGCGTCTGCGAGCTGATCAAGGCCGGCTTCGACACGCTGGTGGAGGCCGGCTACGCCCCCGAAATGGCCTACTTTGAGACCTGCCACGAGATGAAGCTGATCGTTGACCTGATCAACGAGGGCGGCTTTTCCAAGATGCGCTACTCCATCTCCAACACCGCCGAGTACGGCGACTACCGCACCGGCAAGCGCCTGATCACCGAGGAGACCCGCAAGG
>USHP01000313.1 GCA_900554625.1 uncultured Eubacteriales bacterium
CCGCCCGGGTCTGTGTCATAAGCTTCATCCTCCCGCTGTTGTTTGTTCAGCATGATGTATGCAAAAACGGTGGCAGGTATACCTGGCGCCAACAAAAACGGGAAGCGGCGTTTGTGCCGCTTCCCGCAATGTTTGGCTTTGCTCAGGGCTGCTTGCCGATGTAGGCCAGGATGCCGCCGTCCACATACAAAATGTGGCCGTTGACAAAGTTCGAGGCGTCGGAGGCCAGGAAAACCGCCGGACCCATGAGATCCTCGGGCGTGCCCCAGCGCGCGGCGGGCGTCTTGGCGACAATGAAGCTGTCGAACGGATGACGGCTGCCGTCGGGCCGGCGCTCGCGCAGCGGAGCCGTCTGCGGGGTGGCAATGTAGCCGGGGCCGATGCCGTTGCACTGAATATTCTCCCCGCCAAACTCGGAGCAGATGTTCCGGGTCAGCACCTTCAATCCGCCCTTGGCAGCGGCGTAGGCGCTGACGGTCTCCCGGCCCAGCTCGCTCATCATGGAGCAGATGTTGATGATTTTGCCGTGACCCTTTTCCCGCATGCCGGGAATGACAGCCTTGGCGCAGATAAAGGGGGCCACCAGGTCCACGTCGATGACCTTGGAGAAATCCTCCACGGACATTTCCGTCATGGGAATCCGCTTGATAATGCCGGCATTGTTCACCAGGATGTCGATGATGCCCACTTCTTCCCGGATCTTGGCAACCATAGAAGCAACTGCTGTTTCGTCGGTGACGTCCGCCACATAGCCGTGGACATCCACACCTGCCTGGCGGTAGGCTTCCATGCCCCGCTCCAGGCTGGCCTGGTTGGAGCAGTTGAAGCAGACCCGGGCACCGGCCTGGGCCAGACCCACACCGATGGCAAATCCAATGGAATGGGCGCCGCCGGTCACCAGGGCGACCTTACCTTCCAGAGAAAATAGATTCATTTCCGTTCCTCCTGTCAGCGCAGCTCGGTGGTGGGGATGGTGTCCATATCATCAAAGGCCTGGTTCTCGCCGCCCATGGCCCAGATGAAGGTGTAGTTGCTGGTGCCGGCGTGGATGGACCAGGAGGGGCTGATCACTGCCTGCTCGTTCTGCATCACGATATGGCGGGTTTCCTGGCCTTCGCCCATCATGTGGAACACCACATTGTTCTCAGGCACCTCGAAGTACATGTACACTTCCATCCGCCGCTCGTGGGTGTGGGCGGGCATGGTGTTCCAGACGGAGCCGGGCTCCAGAACCGTCATGCCCATGGACAGCTGGCAGGTTTTCAGCACATCGGGGTGGATGAACTGGTTGATCACCCGCTTGTTGGAGGTCTCCATTGCGCCCAGAGGCTTCTTGGCAGCGTCTGCAATCTTAATCAGCTTGGTTTCGTAGCTGCAGTGGGCAGGAGCGGAAACCATGTAGAACTTGGCGGGCTTTGCGGAGTCGTCGCTGGCAAAGAGCACTTCCTTGGCGCCCCGGGTGATGTACAGGCAGTCCTTGTAGCCCATGGGATACACCGTGCCGTCCACGCTGACCGTGCCGCTGCCGCCGATGTTGAAAATACCAATTTCCCGGCGTTCCAGGAAATAGCTGGTACCGAAGTTCTTCCAGATATCAATACCCTTGTCAATCGACACACTCTGTGTTACGGGCATAACACCCATGGTCACCATACGGTCCACATGGCTGTATACCGCTACCACCTCATCGGGTACATACAGGTTCTCGATCAGGAATTCTTTCCGCGTTTCCTCGGTGGTGTAACACTTGAAATCTCGCTGGTTGCAAGAATACCGAATGTCCATTTGAAATTCTTCTTTTGCTTGTTGTTCTGGGACATAGCATTCTTTTTCTAGGTTGAAAAAGATGCCCTTTTTTCTATTATACAGGAACGGGCGGAAAAGGCAATATGCCTTTTGGCGGAAACGGCAAAATTTTAATTTTTGTCGTTGGAAGGTGCTGTGCCGGAGGACTGAAATCCCCGGCAGGAAAAATCGTGGTTTACAGGACGGACGGATTATCCTACTAATGAGGTCGAACGGTCCGCCCTGGTGTCTTCCGGATGGGGACACGCCCCGGCAGAGACCCGGCATCCCGAGGGGTTGTTTCTTTTGGAAAACGGAAGATTGGAACAAACCGCTTTCCGGGCATTCCCCCAGAAGTTTGAAAGGATGATACATGATGAACCAACGCAACGATGTGCTGACCCCCGCTTTTGCCCTGGAGCAGCTGGACTTCTGCAAAACCAAAGTTGACCAGCTCCGCAGCCGCTTCCACGACACCTTCCCCGGAGCCAACACGGAAGGGCTGCGTTATCCCGAGGAAACAGAAAACTTTGAATGGACCACTTCGTTCTACAGCGGCATGCTGTGGCTGCTGTGGGAACATACCAAAGACGATGCCTATCTGCAGTCTCTGAAGCCCCAGCTGGAAAGCTTCTATGAGCGGGTGGAAAAGCCCGGCTATATCGATACCCATGACCTGGGCTTCCTGTACTCCCTGTCCTGCGGCCCTGCCATGCATCTGCTGGGGGACGAGCGGGCGAAGGCTGCCTTTATCAAAGCCGCCGATTACCTCAAGGCCCGGTATTTCCCGGAAGCCGGGGTTATTCAGGCCTGGGG
>USHP01000314.1 GCA_900554625.1 uncultured Eubacteriales bacterium
CTCTCAGATTTATTCCGTACAGTTCCGCCGTCCCGGAGACTATGCCAAGCTTCTGGCCCGGCTGGACAAGGAAAACGGGCAGGTCTGGACGGAAGCGGAGCGGCGAACCTTCAACGCTTACTTCCAGTATTTCCGGGATGCCTTCCAGAGTGTCAGCGATAAAGCCGAAGGTATGCTTCCGGAGGAAGCGCTGCTGCTGTGGCTGGAACTGTATCCCTTTGCCGATCTAGGACGGCTGTCCACCGCAGAGCTGAAAAAGAGTGTTGCCGCATTGTGGGAAGACATGGTAGCCACCAGCAAGGAAGACTCGGTGAAGGTGCAGACCAAGGCCGAGGATGACACAAAGGGGAACATTGTCTCCCGCCTGTTTGCAGGATTGGAGCAGCTGGATGTGGCCTTTGTCCACCATCTGACCCCGGCCAACAGCACCTGGGCCATGGGCCACGAAGCCGGACGCACCCATCTGGAAAAGGTGTTCGGTGATAAAATCAAGGTACGCAGTTACTACGATGCCAATTCGCCGGAACTGGCGGAAAAGGCCATTGAGCAGGCGGTGCAGGATGGAGCCCAGGTGGTATTCACCACTTCCCCGCCCCTGAGCCGGGCAACGCTGAAGGCCGCGGTGAAATACCCCAAGGTGCGTTTCCTTAACTGCTCCGTAGACCAGCCCTATACCAGCATCCGCACCTATTACGGCCGGATTCACGAAGCCAAATTCATCACCGGCGCCATTGCCGGTGCCATTGCCGGTGACGACCGGATCGGCTATATTGCCTCTTCCCCTATTTTTGGCGTACCGGCATCCATCAACGCTTTTGCGCTGGGTGCGCAGCTGACCAATCCCCGGGCCCAGATTGAACTGCGCTGGTCCTGCCTGGAAGGAACTCCGCAGACGGACTTTTTTGACGATGGTATCCGGGTGATTTCCAACCGGGATGCCCCCACCCAGGCGAAAATGTTCCTGGATTTCTGTAATTACGGCACCTATCTCATGGATGACCGGGGAAATCTGGTGCCCTTGTGCGCTCCCATTTGGCTGTGGGGGAAATTCTATGAATTTGTGATCCGCAGCATTCTGGCCGGCGGATGGAAGCGGGAGAAAGGTATCTCCACCGCCCTGAACTACTGGCTGGGAATGGACAGCGGGGTCATCGGACTGAGCATGTCCAACAAGCTGCCGGAAGGTGTGCGTCAGCTGGCCAATATTTTGCAGGACGGCATGACCAAGGGCACCATTGATCCTTTCCAGCGGCGGATTGTGGCCCAGGACGGTACGGTGAAAAACGACGGAACCCGTCGGTTCCAGCCGGAAGAGCTGCTGCACATGGATTGGCTGTGCGACAATGTATTGGGAGAAATTCCCAAATTTGAAGATATCCTGCCGATTTCCAAAAACCTGGTTCGGGAACTGGGAATCTATCGTGATCAGATTCCGGCAGAAAAGGAGGTCAGAAACCATGAAGATACTGAGTGTCTCGGATGAGGAGTGCCCTGCGTTGTGGGACTACTACCAACCCGGGCGACTGAAAGATTATGATCTGATCCTTTCCTGCGGAGATTTAAGTTCCCGGTATCTGAGCTTTCTGGTGACCATGGCCCGCTGTCCGGTGCTCTACGTCCATGGAAACCACGACGGTGCTTACCACCAGGAGCCGCCGGAGGGCTGTGACTGTATTGACGACCACCTTGTGGAGTATAACGGCCTGCGGATTCTGGGCCTGGGCGGCTGCCGCAGATATCACCCCGGCCCCCACCAATACACCGATTATCAGATGCGGATGCGCATTGCCAAGCTGCGCTGGAAACTTTGGCGTGCCGGTGGGGTGGACATTGTGGTGACCCATGCCGCACCGGAAGGGCTGGGGGATGCGGATGATCCGGCCCACTGGGGCTTTACCGCTCTGCGGGAACTGCTGGACCGCTATCAGCCGGCCTACCTGGTGCATGGCCATGTCCACCTGTCCTATGGACACGACATTCCCCGGGAACTGAACTACAACGGCACCCGGATTATCAACGCCTGTGAGCGCTATGCCTTCGAGGTGCCGGACAAGCCCTGTAAGGTCAAGCATCTGGGGAAGGTTATCTATAAAACACGCCCGAGAAATATGGGGCACTGCCCCTGATTTGCCCTGGAGAAAGCCGAGGTGATTTCATGTTTACCGGGTTTACGCCGGAAACCTTTGATTTTTTGTGGGGAATCCGGATGAACAACAACCGGGACTGGTTTCTGGAACACAAAAAGCAATATACCCAGTCTCTGTACGAGCCTATGAAGGCCCTGGGACAGGAGTTGTTTGTCCCCTTTCAGGAAACCCCGGGAAACGTGCTGAAGGTCAGCCGGATTTACCGGGATGCCCGGATGCACCCGCCGGAACCGTATAAGGAAAGTCTCTGGATCTGTATCCGTAAGGATGTACAGTGGTGGGCGGAAAATCCCTGCCTGTTTTTTGAAATCACGCCGGACGGGGCAAGCTATGGATTTTTCTTCTGGCATCCGCCGACAGCCATGATGGAGGACTTCCGCCGCCGCATCAGCGCCAACCCGGAGCCGTTTCTGGAGCTGATTGCCCGGACGGAGC
>USHP01000315.1 GCA_900554625.1 uncultured Eubacteriales bacterium
GCCAAGGCCATCTCCCCGGCGCTTGCAAAAGAAGCCTGCGCAGCAAAGCTCAACGGGGAGCTGTGCGACCTGCGCACCGTGGTCGACGCCGACTGCGCACTCGAAATTTTGACATTTGAAGACGCCCAGGGCAAGCACGCCTTCTGGCACACCGGCTCGCATGTGCTGGCCCAGGCCGTCAAGCGGCTGTGGCCCGAGGTGCAGCTGGCCATCGGCCCCGCCATTGACGAGGGCTGGTATTACGACTTTGACGCCCCCTTCGCCTTCACCCCGGAGCATCTGAGCAAGATCGAAGCCGAGATGAAGAAGATCTGCAAGGAGCGTGTCCGCATCGAGCGCATCGAAAAGCCCCGGGCAGAAGCCATCGCCTATATGCAGGAGAAGAACGAGCCTTACAAGGTAGAGCTGATTGAGGATCTGCCCGAGGACGCCGTGATTTCCTTCTACACCCAGGGCGAGTTTACCGACCTGTGCGCCGGTCCTCACCTGGATCACACCGGCCGGGTCAAGCACAACGGCTTCAAGCTGACCCAGTGCTGCGGCGCTTACTGGCGTGGCGATTCCAACCGGAAGATGCTGCAGAGAATCTACGGCATTGCCTTCCCCAGCAAGGACGAGCTGGACGAGTATCTGAAGCGTCAGGAAGAAGCTCTGAAGCGGGACCACAACAAGCTGGGCCGGGAACTGGAATTCTTCACCACCGTAGACGTCATCGGTCAGGGTCTGCCCATTCTGCTGCCCAAGGGTGCCCGGGTCATCCAGACCCTGCAGCGCTGGGTAGAAGATGAAGAGCAGAAGCGTGGTTATCTTCTGACCAAGACCCCCCTGATGGCCAAGCGGGATCTGTACAAGATCTCCGGCCACTGGGATCACTACCTGGACGGCATGTTTATCCTGGGTGATCCTCATGACGAGGAGAAGGAGTGCTTTGCTCTGCGTCCCATGACCTGCCCGTTCCAGTATCAGGTATACCTGAACCGGGCCCGTTCCTACCGGGATCTGCCCATGCGTTTGGGTGAAACCTCCACCTTGTTCCGCAACGAGGATTCCGGCGAAATGCATGGTCTGATCCGTGTCCGTCAGTTCACCATTTCCGAAGGCCACATCGTCCTGCGTCCCGAGCAGCTGGAAGAGGAGTTCAAGAACTGCCTGGATCTGGCTAAGTACTGCCTGGACACCGTGGGCATGCTGGAAAACTGCACCTTCCGTTTCTCCCAGTGGGACCCCGCACGGGCTGGCATCAAGTACGAAGGCACCGCCGAGCAGTGGGAAGAGGCCCAGCGGGTCATGGCGCAGATTCTGGACGATCTGGGCGTGGAGTACACCGTCGGCATTGACGAGGCTGCCTTCTACGGCCCCAAGCTGGACATCCAGTACAAGAACGTCTTCGGCAAGGAAGATACCATCGTCACCATCCAGATCGACATGCTCCTGGCCCAGAAGTTCGGCATGGAGTACACCGATGTGGACGGCCAGAAGAAGACCCCCTATATCATCCACCGCACCTCTCTGGGCTGCTATGAGCGGACCCTGGCCTACCTGATTGAAAAGTACGCCGGCGCTCTGCCTCTGTGGATGATGCCCACCCAGGTCAAGGTGCTGCCCGTTACCGACCGTGCCCACGATTATGCCAAGGATCTGGTTTCCCAGATGCTCCGTGCCGGTATCCAGGCTGAGGGCGACTACCGCAGCGAGAAGCTGGGCTACAAGATCCGGGAAGCCCAGATGCAGAAGATCCCCTACATGCTGGTTGTCGGCGACCGGGACGTGGAAAACAACACCGTCTCCGTCCGTACCCGCACCGGCGAGGATCTGGGCGCCATGACCATGGCTGACTTCATCGCCAAGTGCCGTGAGGAAATCGACACCAAGAAGAAGGAAGTTTAAGATTCCCTTACAATTCAGGCCGCCCCACCCGGGGCGGCTTGTTTTTTGGAGTAGGGTGTGGTAAAATGGCAACAATTCTTCTATGCATTTCCATAAAGGAGCGGTTTTTGTGAGAAAATGTATGACCATCGTACTGGCTGTGCTGGTATCCCTGGCGCTTTGCGGATGCGGCAATGCTGCCGCAAAGGACAGTTCTCTATATACCCAAGGTTTGGATGTGGCCAACCTTGTGGTACAGGCTGCCCAAAGTGATGCCTATCTGGATCAGCTTTCCGGCAATTCTTCTCTGCGGGAGATTCTGGAAGATGCCGCCCAAGGGGACTATTCCACTCCCAAGGCCGTCTATGAACTGCGTTTTTCTTCCCTTCCGGAAGTAAGCGATCCTCTGCCGGAGCCGTTGGCAAAGGCCTTGCATCAGTGGCAGCTGCCAACGATGATCTCTCAGCTCAACGCAGCTGCAGGTGCGGAAGCCCTGGCTGCTGCCAGCGTCTGCACCATGACAAAAACCTTTGTTTCTTCCGGCGTTGCAGATGATACGCTGTACCTGTACCAATACAAAACCGGCTATCCCATTGCTGTAATCTTTACTCCCGGAGAGGACGATGCCGTCAGCGCCAGAGGCTGCTTCCTGCTCTGCCCGGATGTTCCCCAGCAGGGCACAGCAGAGGAGA
>USHP01000316.1 GCA_900554625.1 uncultured Eubacteriales bacterium
CAGCATCTGACCGCAGTTTGCCGCCGTCAGTTCCTTCACTGTCAGGCCCGTTGCCGTCTCGTAAGCCCGGAACTCTCCCAGAGGAATCCGCCGCTTGGTGGTTCGTTCAATGGTGATGTCCCTGCCCTGCCAGTTCAGATCAATCCGGCCGGACATGGGGCTTCCGGACCAGGGGGTGTAGTGGTCTTTGTCGGCCAGGGCATTTTTTGTGGACTTGGCTCGGGTATCCACACCGTAGAACATGGCAATCAAAAAGGCACACCAGGTACTTTTTCCCCACTCATTGGGTGCGGTGATGATATTCAGTCCCGGCTCCAGGGTCAAGCTCTGGTGTTCCAGCTTGCCGAAGGTAGCCGTCATTTTATAGATTCTCATAAGGTAACCTCCCGCCCATTCAGCAGCTTCCGGGAAATTTCCGCCGCCAGCTGAATTTCCTTGGCGTGCTCCGGATTCAGTTCCTTGGCACTGCGCAGCATATGGAAGTAAACCCCTTCCAAGGTATCTTCCCCGGCGTCTGCCCACACATCCAGGGGCGGTTCGGTCTGGTCCAGCAGTTCCAGATTGGGGTAAGCAGTGCAAAGAGCCTGGCGGATTTTGGGCAAATCCACCTCACCGCAACCCGTCAAGGTAATGCGGAAGAAGTCCTGACTTCCGGCACCGGGAAGCACTGTTTCCAACGCTGCCAGAGCGTCTGCGCCGATATCCGTCTGCAGCTGGTAAAAACGTACCGTGTCCAAGCTCACCGCCTGGATATCCGGCTCGGTCTCCAGCTTGACAATGCATACGCCTTTTTCTCCCGTCTCGTCCCAGCCTCGTCCCATGGGGCAGCCGGGCCAGGCGCAGATACTGTTTCCGCTACGGAAGGCACCCGCTTTATGAATATGTCCCAGTGCCAGATACTGTAGCCCGGACTTTTTCACCTGAGACGCGGTAATGGGATTATACACTGAGGTATTCTGGGTGGGGTCACCGTGCATCACGCCCAGAAGATACGTTTCTTTCCCCTCGGCATGGAAGTTTTCCAGCAGTCCGGAGCAATCCATGCTCTGGAACCCTGCACCATATACCCGGCAATCCAGCTCCGGCAATGCCACGCTGTCCATAGCGCCGGTGAAAATATGCACATTGGAAGGCCAGCTCTCCGTAATCCAGGGGCTTCCGGGTGCGCAGAAATCATGGTTGCCCGGCGCAATCATCACGGGAACCTCGCACTGCTGCAGCGCCTTTTTCACCAGTTCCACCGTATCCCGGGTGGGTTGGCCGTCAAACAGGTCGCCCGCCAGCAACACCAGATCACAGTGTTCCCGGCGGCACAGGTCCGCAATTTTTCCGGGAATCTTCCGCTGCTCCTGCTTCAAAAGTTCCCGCTGCTGCTCCGAAAAACCAGCAAAGGGAGAATCTAAGTGCCAGTCTGCACTGTGTAAAATCTTCAGTCCCATTCGTCTACCCTTTCCGCCTTGCGGCATGTTCCTGTTTCGCTGTCAATGGTAAAAAGCACCGCTTCCATTTTGGTAGGGCCCTCTGCCCAGCGGTATCGTTCCGGCAAATCCCCCCGGAATTTGGCAATGGACAAATCCGGCCGAATACCCAGAACCGAGTCCCGGGGACCGGTCATGCCCAGATCCGTCACATATCCGGTGCCCTTGGGCAAGATCCGCACATCCGCTGTGGGGACATGGGTATGGGTGCCCCAAAGGGCGCTGACCCGTCCGTCCAGCAGGTATCCCATGGCCAGCTTTTCCGAGGTGGCTTCTGCATGAAGCTCTACCAGAATCATTTTACATGGGATTTCCTTGAGAATCCGCTCCACTAACAAAAAGGGATTATCCGGCCCGTAGTCCATGCCGCAGCGCCCGATCAGGTCAATCACCGCTACGGGGCCTGCATGGGTTTCGTAAATTCCCCAGCCCCTGCCGGGAACCTGGGGTGCAAAATTGGCGGGCCGCAGAATCCGGCTGGATTCGTCCATATAAGGAACGATATCCCGTTTGCTCCAGGTGTGGTTGCCCATGGTAATCACATCGGCTCCCGCATCCAGAATATCCTCTGCCTGATCCGGGGTCATGCCCACCACGGCGGCATTTTCTCCATTGACCACCACAAAATCCGCATGAAGCCTGCGTTTGAGCTGGCGAAGATTCCGGCGTACCCGCTCCATGCCCGGTCCGCCTACCACATCGCCAACAGCCAGAACTTTCATTTCCATTTTTTGCCTCCGCAGACATTTTTATCAATTATATAACACAATATTCTCTTTCGCAAGGGCTATACACGTTTCTTAAGAAAAGCGGCTCCCGGGAAATGCTGCCCGGGAGCCCAAAATTATCGCACTGACTTTGCATACTCCGTAGGGGTGATGCCGAACTTCTCTTTGAACTGCCGGGAAAAGTGATGAACCGTGGAATATTGCAGCAGCGCCGCAATTTCCGTAAAATTCAGGTTGTTCTCCCGGATCATCTGCTTGCTCTCCTGAAGTTTGATCCGGCGGATATACTCACCGGGGGAGATTTGCAGATTCTTATGGAAC
>USHP01000317.1 GCA_900554625.1 uncultured Eubacteriales bacterium
CATCCACCCCAAGCTTGCGCACATCCTCCGGCGCGTGCTGGCAGTAGCAGCCACAGACGCCGATCACCGCTTCGGGGTTGTCCCGACGGCACCGGCGGATCACCGCCCGATTTTTCTTGTCCGCCACTGCGGTTACGGAGCAGGTGTTAATGATATAACCGTCGCAAACCTGGTCAAAGGGAACAATTTCATGCCCCTTTTCCGTCAGAAGCCGCTCCATTGCCTGGGTTTCGTACTGATTTGTTTTGCATCCTAATGTATAAAATCCAAACTTCATTGTCAAATCCACCAATAAAAAAGTTAATGAATTGTTAAAATCGTCCAAACCGACAGTTGCAATTTTGCCGAAAAATGCTATAATGTCGATGTCCGCATCATATGCGGGAACATCGGAGCCGTCTTTTGGATTGCCGCTCTCCATTATACAGGATAATGTGGATTTTGTACAGCTTGCAAAGGAGAGTTTTATGTGGGAATTTAAAATTCAGCTTCGGTCCGTCCGGGACGTGCAGGAATTTGTTGCGTTGGCAACAACCTTCCCTTTCCCTGTCCGGGTTGGAAATGACCAGTATCAGGCCAATGGCAAAAGCTTTATGGAAATGTTCTGTCTGAACTTCTCCCATCCCCTTACTGCTGTGGTTACCTGCACAGAAGCAGAGTATCAGCACTTCTGCCGTACCGTCAGCCGGTTTCTGGTGAATTGACATAGGCTCTTGTAGCACCGTCCTGGGAATACCTGGGGCGGGTTTTTTATGCCGTAAAATCCAAACAATTTGACTTTCCCTGGGAGCCATGGTATCATAGCTTCGACCAAACAGGAGGAACAAATTCATGCCATTTCTCTATTATGCTCTATTTTCCCTCTGCATTGCCGCAGCCGATCAGGCTGTGAAATATCTGACCGTTTTGAATATCCCGTTGTCCGGAGAAGTCCCCTTTCTGCCGGGGCTGCTGCAGCTGACTTATGTACAGAATAACGGCGCCGCGTTTTCTTCCTTTCAGGGGCAGCAGTGGTTGTTTGCCCTGATTTTTGTGGTATTCACCGGACTGATTGTCTGGGAATATTACAAAAAGCCCATGGGCTTTGTTCCCTTTGAGCGCTGGTGCATTGCTGCAATCTACGGCGGCGGCCTGGGCAACATGATTGACCGGGTACGGCTGGGGTATGTGGTGGACATGTTCGAAACCACCTTTATGGAATTTCCCGTGTTCAATGTAGCCGACTGTTTCATCACCTGCGGCTGCGTTTTGCTCATGGGCCATCTGGTGCTGTTTCACCGGGACTTCTGGAAGGACGAGAAAAAATGCGCCTGATTGCGGATATCGCCGGGGAACGGCTGGATGCCTTTCTGGCAAGATGTGCTGACGGTCTCAGCCGCAGCGCTGCCCAGAAGCTGCTGGAATCCGGAGCCGTTCTGCGCAACGGAAAACCCGGCAAGAAAAATGACAAACTGAGTATTGGCGACCAAGTGGAATACACCATTCCCGAAGCCAAGCCTGTGGACATTGCCCCCACCCCCATGGATCTGGAGATCGTCTATGAAGACGACGATCTGCTGGTCATCAACAAGCCAAAGGGGCTGGTGGTCCATCCTGCCGCAGGCCACAGTGACGATACCCTGGTCAACGGCCTGCTTTACGCCCTTGGGGACGACCTGAGCGGCATCAACGGCGAACTGCGCCCCGGTATCGTCCACCGGATTGACAAGGACACCTCCGGCCTGCTGGCGGTGGCAAAGAACGACTACGCCCACACCATGCTGGCCAGCCAGCTGAAAGACCACACCATGGCCCGTACCTATGAAGCCATTGTAGTGGGCTCCTTCCGGGAAGATTCCGGAACGGTAGACGCTCCCATTGGCCGCCACCCTACCGACCGCAAAAAAATGTGCGTCACTCAGCGCAATTCCAAACCTGCCGTGACCCATTGGGAAGTGGTGCGCCGCTATCGGGGTTATACCCACATCCGCTGCCGGCTGGAAACCGGGCGCACCCACCAGATTCGGGTACACATGGCCTACATCGGCCACCCCATTCTGGGTGACACCGTCTACGGCCACAAAAAGCCGGAATTGGGTCAGGACAGCCAATGCCTCCACGCTGGGGCCTTGTGCTTCCAGCATCCGAGGGATGGCCATCCGGTGATGGTTTTTGCCCAGCTGCCCGCCTATTTTCAGGAAGTGCTGGAGAAATTAGAAAAAATGGGCTGATTACCCTGAGAGAGGAGTATCAATATGGGGATTTATTCTGATGTTTTGCTGACTTCCGACTACGACCGGACCTTAACTGCACCAGACTCCACCATTCCGCAGCGGAATGTGGAAGCCATCCGCTATTTTATGGAAAACGGCGGCGCTTTTACCGTCAATACCGGCCGCAGCATCCCCATGGCAAGACCCTTTCTGGACAAAGTGCCTGTAAACGCTCCCCTGCTGCTGTATAACGGCTCCGCCGCCTACGATGTTCCTACGGGAAAGTTTCTGTTCTGCCATGAAATTCCTCTGGATCTGTGGCAGAC
>USHP01000318.1 GCA_900554625.1 uncultured Eubacteriales bacterium
GCCCACCACCGCCCCCACGAAAACCACGGCTCCTGCCCCCACGGAGAAAAAGCCTCTGAAAACCATGTCCCCGGTTGACGGGGAAGTTATCAGCGGCTACTCCATGGAAGCGCTGAGCTACAACCAGACCACCCGGGACTGGCGGGTGCACAACGGCATTGACCTGGCCGCCGAGGAAGGCGCCGAGGTCTGTGCCGCCGCCGACGGCGAGGTGTACACCACCTTTGAAGACGACATTCTGGGCTACACCGTGGTGATCCGCCACAGCGACGGCTACACCAGCTGCTACGCCAGCCTGGACGAAAACATCGCCGTCCAGCCCGGCGACCAGGTGACCATGGGTCAGACCATCGGCTATGCCGGTTCCACTGCCATTGTGGAAACCACCCTGGGCAGCCATGTGCACTTCAGCGTCACCCAGAATGACCAGCCCGTGGACCCGTCGGCGTTCCTGGCCATCGGTCAGGGCTGAGACCGCTTTCTTCTTTCCTCCTTGATTCTCTGCCGGGAGCCTTTCGCAGGTTCCCGGCAGAACTTTTTTGGCCGGTTTTGCTTTGTGTACCATGCAAAAATTACTCGTTCATTTTTTGTATGTTTTGTACAGGAAAACAGATGTCCGCCAGGAAATTTACGCATTTTTGCATTGTGACGAAAATAAGCATTGCATTCGGGGCTCCTTTCGTGTATAATGTCGCTATTCGGGTGTCTTCGCCCACTTGGAAGGATTCCCCTTCCCGAAAGGAGTTAGATCAACATGTACACCGTTAATTCCATCCGCAATGTCTGTCTGCTCGGTCACAGTGGCAGCGGCAAATCCGCCCTGGCCGAGAGCTTGCTTTACATGACCGGTGCCATCGACCGTATGGGCAAAAATGCCGACGGCAACACCGTTTCCGATTATGATCCCGAGGAGATCCGCCGCAATATTTCCATTTCCACTTCCGTAATCCCCCTGGATTACCACAATGTGCGCATCAACCTGCTGGACACCCCCGGTGCCTTTGACTTCTCCGGCGCCGTGATGGAAGCCCTCCGGGCTGCCGATGCCGCTATTCTGGTCTGCTCTGCCAAGGACGGCATCACCGTCGGCTTTGAGAAGGCCTGGAAGTACTGCGAAGAGCGGAATATGCCCCGCTTTGTCTACATCTCCAAGGTAGATGAGGATCACTCTGACTATAACGCCACCTTTGAAGCCCTCCGGGAAAAGTACGGCAACAAGATTGCTCCCGTTGTGGTTCCCATCTGGGACGCCAGCCACAAGGTCACCGGCATCATCGACGTGCTGAACAAGCGTGCCTACGAGATGCAGAACCTGAAGCGTGTGGAAATCGATGTTCCTGAAGACAAGATTTCCGTGGTGGAGGAATTCAACGACGCTCTGAAGGAAGCTGTTGCCGAAACCGACGAGGCTCTGATGGACCGCTTCTTTGAAGGCGACGACTTTACTTACCGTGAAATGATTACCGGACTGCATCAAGGCGTCAGCGAACTGAGCCTGTTCCCGGTATTCTGCGGCTCCGGCATTAACTGCCTGGGCAGCCTGATGCTGATGGACCACATCATCGACCTGCTGCCCAACCCCGTCCAGGGCAACTACCACAAGGCCACCACCGCCGACGGCAAGGTGGAGGAGTTCGTTGTCTCCCCCGGCGGCGTTCCCTGTGCATTCGTGTGGAAGACCGTATCCGACCAGTACGGCAAGTACTCCTTCGTCAAAGTCCTCTCCGGTGAGATCACCTCCGACACCACTCTGGTCAACGCCCGTACCGGCGAAACCGAGAAGCTGGGCCGTCTGTACACCATGTGCGGCAAGAAGGCTACCGAAGTTAAGTCCCTGACCTGCGGCGACATCGGTGCCTTTGGCAAGATGGACAAGGTCAAGACCGGCGATACCCTGTGCGACCCCAGAAAGGTGGTCTCCCTGAAGCAGATCCCCTACGCCCAGCCCTGCTACTCCATGGCCATTGCCCCCAAGGTCAAGGGTCAGGAAGATAAGGTCGGTACCGGCCTGAACCGTCTGAACGAGGAAGATCCCTCCTTCACCCTGGTCAACAATGCCGAAACCAAGCAGCTGGTGCTCTCCGGCGCCGGTGACCAGCAGCTGGATGTGCTGGTTTCCAAGCTCAAGAGCCGCTTCGGCGTTGACGCCACTCTGTCCCCGGCAAAGGTTGCTTACCGGGAGAAGATCAAGAAGAAGGTTGAAGCCCACGGTCGTCACAAGAAGCAGACCGGCGGCAGCGGCCAGTTCGGTGACGTTTGGATTCGCTTCGAGCCTCAGGACGAGCAGGATGAGCTGATCTTTGCCGAAGAAGTCTTCGGCGGCAGCGTTCCCAGAAACTTCTACCCCGCTGTTGAAAAGGGCGTGCAGGAAGCCGTTCAGAAGGGCCCCCTGGCTGGCTATCCCATGGTCGGTCTGAAGGCCGTGCTGTACGATGGCTCCTACCATCCCGTGGATTCCAACGAAATGGCCTTTAAGCTGGCCGCCATTCTGGCCTACAAGGAAGCCATGCCC
>USHP01000319.1 GCA_900554625.1 uncultured Eubacteriales bacterium
AACCAGCCCACCGTGTAATTTCGCTTTCTCAAGGGAGCAGCCCATGGCTGCTCCCTTGAGATTTTATGGAGGATACCCATGCAAACCTTACTGCTTTCCGCCGATCAGCTCCAGACGGCTGCCATCGCGGCGGAACTGATTCAAAAAGGGGAACTGGTGGCCATTCCCACGGAGACCGTTTACGGTCTGGGTGCCAACGGTCTGGATGAGGATGCCGTGGCCAAGATTTTCCTTGCCAAGGGCCGTCCCCAGGACAATCCCCTGATTCTGCACATCTGCGGTGCTGAGCAGATGGAACTGTTCTGCCACCACATTCCCCAAAGCGCCTACGATCTGGCCAAGGCTTTCTGGCCCGGCCCGCTGACCATTGTGCTACCTGCCCGGGATGTTGTCCCCCGGCGGACCACCGGCGGACTGGATACCGTGGCAGTGCGCTGCCCGGACAATGCCGTGACCCGGGAAATCATCCGCCTGTCCGGAGTTCCCATTGCCGCCCCCTCCGCCAACATTTCCGGCAAACCCTCCACCACCACCGCTGAGCATGTGCTTCACGACCACAACGGCAAAATTGCCGCCATTGTGGACGGCGGTCCCTGCCGGGTAGGTGTGGAGTCCACCATTGTGGATCTGACCGAGGAGCGGCCCCGGCTGCTTCGTCCCGGCGGCATCGGCCCGGATCAGCTGATGGAAGTGCTGGGAGATCTGGTCATTGATAAGGCCGTCACCGCCCAGATTGACAAAGATGCCGTGGTGAAAGCCCCCGGCATGAAGTACCGGCACTATGCCCCCGTGGAGCCGGTGGTCATCGTCTCCGGCAGCCGGGAAAAGGCCGCCGCTTACATCCATCGCCACTTTACCCCGGGAGATCGGGTGCTGTGCTTCGAAGAAGAGCTTCCTTTGTACGAAGGCTGCAATCCCCTGTCCTACGGACAGGAAGCGGATGTGAACACCCTTTCCGCCGGACTGTTTGCTGCCCTGCGGGAGCTGGATGATCCCAGCATTCACCAGGTCTATGCCCGTTGCCCCGTAGGCGGGGGCGTGGCCTACGCCGTGCAGAACCGGCTGCGCAAGGCCGCTGCCTTTCACATTGTGGACGCGGAGGAAGAGGTATGATTCTGGGCATCACCGGCGGCACCGGCTGCGGAAAAACCACCCTGCTGCAGCTCATTGCCGCCCTGGGCGGAATGGTTCTGGACTGCGATGCCATTTACCACCAGCTTCTTTCCACCGATGCCCGGCTGCTTTCTCAGATTGAAGCCCGGTTCCCGGGCACTGTGGAAAATGGGGTTTTGCAGCGGAAAAAGTTGGGAAATGTGGTCTTTTCTGACCCCAGCGCCCTAGAGGATCTGAATGCAATCACCCACAGCGCCGTGGTTTCCCAGGTGCGCCTCAGTCTGGCAAGCAAGCCTTCTCTGGCGGCCATCGATGCCATCGCCCTGTTTGAAAGCGGTCTGGATCAGCTGTGTGACGTCACCGTAGCCGTCACCGCTCCCACGGAAGACCGGGTGCAGCGGCTCATGGCCCGGGACGGCATCAGCCAGGACTACGCCCGCCGCCGGATTGCCGCCCAGCCGGAAGAAAGCTGGTTCCGAAAAAAATGCGGCTATGTGCTGACCAACGACGGAAGCCCTGCACAGTTCCGTGACAAATGCCTTGCTTTTTTACAGCAACTCGGTATAATAAGAGAAGAAATCATACCCAAAGGAGAGATTGATTTATGACGACTGAAGAACTTCGGGAATCTCTGCTGATGAAGCCCAAGAACGGCCTGCGTCAGCTGACTGCCCAGCAGCGTGAAGAAATGGAAACCTACTGCAAAGGCTACATGGCCTTTATCGATGCCTGCAAGACCGAGCGGGAAGCTACCGCCTGGGCTGTGCGGGAAGCAGAAAAGCGGGGCTACCGCCCCTTTGTCCCCGGCATGGATGTCAAGCCCGGCGACAAGATCTACTACAACAACCGGGATAAGGCCATCGCCCTGGCAGTGATCGGCTCCGAGTCTCTGGCAAAGGGCATCAACATCTGCGCCGCCCATGTGGACTCCCCCCGGATGGACATTAAGCCCAATCCTCTGTATGAGGACGGCGAAATTGCCTACTTCAAGACCCATTACTACGGCGGCATCAAGAAGTACCAGTGGCCCACCATTCCCCTGGCTCTGCACGGTGTGGTGTACCGCAAGGACGGCACCGTGGTTACCATCACCATCGGCGAAGATGACAACGATCCTGTGCTGATGGTCACCGACCTTCTGATCCACCTGGCTGCCGACCAGATGCAGAAGACCCTGGCCAAGGGCATCGAAGGCGAGCAGCTGAACGTGCTGCTGGGCACTGAGCCTCTGGAAGGCGAAGGCGCCGACCTGGTGAAGCTGAACATCATGAAGCTGCTCAACGAGAAGTACGGCCTGATCGAGTCCGACTTCCTGTCTGCCGAACTGACCGTTGTCCCCGCCGGCCGCTGCCGGGAGGTAGGTCTGGACCGCAGCCTGCTGGGCGCCTACG
>USHP01000320.1 GCA_900554625.1 uncultured Eubacteriales bacterium
AGCCTGGTGTGGACGAGCAGACCATCCTGCGGGCTCTGATTCCCGGTATGGTGCTGTCCGTCATCTACATGCTGGGTGTTGCCGTGTTCCTGGGCATGAGAGAGCGTAAGAGAGTCGGCATTCAGCATCTGTCCAATGAGGAACTGGCTGCCCTGATGGCTCCGGAGTCCGAAGAGGATGCCGCTCTGAAGCGCCCCAAGAACGTATGGATCAATGCCATCATGACCATCGCCATTGTGGTGATGCTGGTTCTGGGTACCTTCCCCTCCATGTTCCTGTTCCTGGTTGGCACCGGCCTGGCACTGATGATCAACTACAAGACCATCAAAGAGCAGAAGGCTCGGATCTCCGACAATGCCGGCGATGCCCTGCAGGTGGTTATCCTGGTGTTTGCTGCCGGTATCTTCATGGGCCTGTTCACCAACTCCGGCATGTCCGACGCTCTGGCTTCCAGCCTGATCTCCCTGATTCCGCCCCAGCTGGGCCGGTTCTGGGGTCTCATCATGGCAATCGTTTCCGCCCCCGGTACCTTCCTGCTGTCCAACGACGCATTCTACTACGGTGTTCTGCCTGTGTTTGCTGAGGCTGGTTATTCCTACGGCTTCACCGCTCTGGAAATCGGCACCGCATCCCTGCTGGGCCAGGCCTTCCACCTGCTGAGCCCCCTGGTCGCTTTCATCTACCTGCTGCTGAACCTGACTGGTCTGGATATGGGCGAGTGGCAGAGAGAATCTGCAAAGTGGGCCGTTGGCATCTTCGTGATCTTCATCCTGACTGCTGCCGTTACCGGTGTTGTCCCGCTGATGAAGTAATCTTTCTCTCCGGCGTAACCATGGGACCTTTGCTGGGAGCAACCGACAAAACTGCTTCCTAAGGACCTGATCTTTCCTCTCTTTGCCCCGGTTTCCCTGAATGCCGTTTGGGGAAACCGGGGCACATTTTATATTGTACTTTTTGGGAAAATGTGATATAATCCAGGTGCTTTCTATGGTTTTGAGGTGATATTTACGAAGAAACAAAACAAATATGGCACGCTTCTGCTGAATTTTCTCCGCTTCGGAATTTTTACCTTTGGCGGAGGCTGGAGCATCATTGCCCAGATGCAGCAGCTGTACGTGGAAAAAAAGAAGGTAATTACCTCCCAGGAGCTGCTGGATTTGACCAGTGTTGCCAAGAGCCTGCCGGGAACCATGATTGCCAACGTGGCAATGCTCTATGGCTACCGGGTGGGGGGCATTTTGGGCGGCCTGACCTGTGTGTTCGGCATGTGCTTTCCGCCCATGGCGGTGCTGATTGCCATCAGCTTTGCCTATAATGCCTTCCGGCAGAATCCATGGGTGACAGCCGCCATGTCCGGTATGCAGGCGGCGGTGGTGCCGATTATTCTGTGCGCCGCCCTGGGATTGGCAAAGCGCAGCGTAACCTATCCCCCTTGCATTCTGGTGGTGCTGATCTGCCTGGGAATTTACCTGTTTACCTCGGTGAATCCGGTGCTGCTGGTGGTTCTGGGCGTGGTATCCGGTTTGGTAATCAGCAGTATTTACGAACGGAGGGAGGCGGAGAAACATGGTGCTGCTTAAATTGTATTGGAGCTTTCTGCTCATTGGATTTGGAAGCTTCGGCGGCCTGTCCATGATCCCTCAGATTTCCAACCAGGTTCTCAGCAACGGCTGGATGACGGTGAATGAGGTAACGGACATTGTGGCCATTGCGGAAATGACGCCCGGCCCTCTGGGACTGAACTGCGCCACCTTTGCCGGAATGCAGGCAGCGGGAGTTTTCGGTGCCGTGGCTGCCAACCTGGGGGTGCTGACACCCACGCTGACCTTGTGCGCCTTGGCGGCTATCTGCTTTCAGAAATTCAAAGACAGCCGCATGATGCAGAGGATTCTGGTGGGCGTCCGGCCTGCCTGTTTCGGCATGGTGCTGGGCGTTTTGATCTCTCTGAGCATGAGCAATTATGTTTCTGCCGGGACGGTGCGGCTGCCCAGCCTGGCCATCGGCATTATGGACAGCGTGCTGCTTCTGAAATACAAAATCAGCATTCCCAAAATTCTGCTGCTCAGCTGCGGCGCCGGACTGATTCTGTTCGGAGTTCTGCACCTGGCATAACGTAAGCGGGAAGGAGAAACACTTGATGAGCGATGTAGTAGAATCCATTTCTTCCAAAAGCCGGGACATGGCCCAGGTGAAAGCCCTGCTGGAGCAGGAAGGCATTCGCCTGGACGGCAATCTGGACTACACCTGCGGCATTTTTGACGATGACGGGGAACTGATTGCCACGGGAAGCTGCTTTCAGAACACCCTGCGCTGTCTGGCGGTTTCCGGCAGCCATCAGGGAGAAGGGTTGCTGAACCGCATTGTCAGCCACCTGACAGAGTACCAGGCCATGCGGGGAAATTTCCGGCTCTTTCTCTATACCAAGGTCAAAGCATCGAAATTTCTGTCGGATCTGGGATTCTATGAGATCGCCCGGGG
>USHP01000321.1 GCA_900554625.1 uncultured Eubacteriales bacterium
GCGCCGGGCAGTGGCGGCATATGAAACCCGTCGGGGCCACGACGTAAAAGAAAATCAGGTGCTCATCACCATCGGCGCCAGCCAGGCCCTGTTTACCGCCCTGCTGGGCATTCTCAATCCGGGCGAAGAAGTGATTATCCCTACCCCGGGTTTTGTGCTGTATGAAAGCATCGCCGCCGTGGCGGGGGCCAGGACAGTTGCCTTGGATGTGACCAAAACCAACTTTCAGATTACAAAAGAAGCCCTGGAAGCGGCAATCACCCCCAAAACCAAGGCAATCATCCTCAATTCTCCCTGCAACCCCACCGGCGTGGTGCTGAACCGGGAGAGCCTGCAGGCAGTGAAGGAAGCTGTGCTGGGGAAACCCATTTTTGTCATTGTGGATAACGTTTACAACCAGCTGTGCTACGGTAAACCCTGCCCGGATCTGAGTCTGGATAAAGAGCTGGCAGATCAGCTGATTCTGTGCCAGAGCTTTTCCAAGCCCTACGCCATGACCGGCTGGCGGGTGGGATATCTGACCTGCCCGGAGTATGTGATGGATCGGCTGCTGCTGCTCAGCGCTGCCAATATCGCTGCTGTCCCCACCTTCGTCCAGGCCGCCGCTGCGGCAGCCCTGGAATCAGACCCCGGCGACATGATCCGCGCCTATGACAGCCGCAGACAGTATGTCTGCGCCCGGCTGAAGGAAATGGGACTTCGCTTTCCCGAGCCGGAGGGGGCATTCTATGTATTCGTGGACATCTCCCCCTACGGCCTGACCAGCGGGGAATTCTGCACCCGGATGATCCGTCAGGCCGCTGTGGCCGCCGTGCCCGGCAGCTGCTTCGGTACGGAAGGATATATCCGCCTGTCCTACTGCTGTAGTGACGAATCTTTGAAAATTGGGCTGGATCGGATGGAAGCCTTCCTGAAAACCCTGCCCCGAAAGGACACCGTACAATGACCGACAAGAAAAAAATTCTCCTTCTGACCACCGGCGGCACCATTGCCTCCGTTCCCGGGGGAGAGGGGCTGGTTCCTCATCGCTCCGGAGTGATGGAGCGGGAGCTGGAGCAGCTGCGCACCTACTATGAAATCTGTGTCCAGGACGTGATGTGCCTGGATTCGTCCAATATCCGCCCGGAAGAGTGGCAGCTCATTGCCCAGACGGTTTTTGAGCAGCGGCAGGGCTATGACGGCATTGTCATTTCTCACGGCACCGACACCATGGCCTACACCGCCTCCGCCGTTACCTTTATGCTGCCGGATATCGACCTGCCGGTGGTGTTCACCGGTTCTCAGCTGCCCCTGACGGACATGCTTTCCGACGGGCCGGACAATCTGCGTACCGCCTTTGCCATGGCGGCCTCCGGCTGCCCCGGCGTATTTCTGGCCTTTGACCGGAAGGTCATGCTGGGCTGCCGGGCGGTGAAAGTCCGGGCTTCCGGTTTTTCCGCATTTGAAAGCGTCAATGCCCGCTACGCAGCCCTGGTCAGCAACTTAGGGTTGGTGGTGGACCCTCAGGTGCTGCCCAAATTCCAGGGACAAAGCCGCCTGTGCCCGAACATCAGCCGGGAAGTATTCCTGCTGAAACTGACCCCGGGACTGAATCCTGCGGTATTCGACATGCTGGCCGCCATGGGTTACAAGGGCATTGTCATTGAAGCCTTTGGCCTGGGCGGTATGAACGTGCTCCACAGAGGGCTGCGGGGCATCCGCCGGTGCGTGGAGGACGGGGTGAGCATCGTCGTCACCACCCAGTGCCTGTATGACAGCGCCAATCTGGAAGTGTACCAGGTGGGCAACAAGCTGCTGGAACTGGGGGTCATTCAGGGCCGGGATATGACTTCGGAAGCTGCCATGACCAAGCTGATGTGGGCCATCGGTCAGGGCATGGAGCCAAAACAGATTGAAGAACTCTTCGGCAAGAGCCTTGCCGGAGAGGTTACGGTATAACCATTCACAGAAGAGAGGAGCAACCATGGATCACATTTATGTAACCGGGCATCGCAATCCCGATACCGACTCCATTGTGGCTGCCATTGCCTATGCCGCGCTGCACAATGCCTGCGGCGACCGGGAATATGAGGCCGCCTGCCTGGGTCAGGTGTCAGATGAGACCCAGATTGTGCTGGACCGTTTCGGCTTCCAGCCCCCCAAGCGGATCACCGACCTGTATAACCAGGTGCGGGATTTGGATTTTGATATGCCGCCGGTGCTCAATGCCGGCGTCACCGTGAGCCGGGCCTGGGATGAACTGCAGGAATACCCCTCCATTGCCGCCGTACCGGTGGCGAAAGAGGACGGTACCCTCTACGGCATCTTGTCCAGGACGGATATTGCCAGCTACAACATGTCCGGCATCACCTCCGGTGTATTGGAGGAAGTGCCGCTGTTCAACGTGCTTTCCGTGCTGGAGGGCAAGGTGCTCAACGATGCCGGCGACCTGACCGACAGCGTGGCCGGTGAG
>USHP01000322.1 GCA_900554625.1 uncultured Eubacteriales bacterium
CCGATGTACTGGGAAATCATCACCGCGCCCGCCACGGTGAGCCCGCTGCCAAAGTTCAGCACAATGTTTTGCACAGGGGTAACCAGGTTAATGGCCGCCAGGGGCTCGGTACCAATCTGGCCCAGCCAGTAGGTGTCCGTCAGGTTGTATAGCGTTTGCAGAAAGCTGGTGACCACCACCGGTACGGCAATGGCCAATATGGCACGGAACAGATTCCCATGCAGAATCAGCTCGGTGGTAGCACCGGAAAGGTTGCGCTTCATGGCGGCTGCACGTCCCTTTTTCAGGAAAATTCTTAGGTACAATTATACACCCGGGAGCAGGGAAACGGAAGTGCTTTGGGGAACAGTTATGGAAATTCCCCAAGGTTTTGCCAAAGTCAGGGCTAAGGAGGAAACGGACATGGATGTACGCGCATATTTGAAGGATTATTTGGCAGGATACAAGCACTACAAACCCTATTGGAATTATGAGGATGGGTGCGTATTGCTTGGCTGCATTGATCTGTATGAAGCCACCGGGGATCCGCTGTACCGGGACTTCGTGCTTGCATACTTGCGGGAGGCGGTGACTCCGGCAGGGGAGATCCCCAACTACGAGTTCAGCCAATACAATATCGACAGCATCAATAGCGGCAAGGCACTGTTTTTCGCATGGAAGGAGACGGGGGATGACCGCTATCGCAAGGCTATAGAGCTGCATATGCAGCGTTTGCGGGAGCATCCCCGGTGCGCCTGCGGAAACTTCTGGCACAAGAGCCTGTATCCCCAGCAGATTTGGCTGGACGGCCTGTACATGGCGCAGCCCTTCTACATGGCCTACGAAAAGGAATGCGACGGCTGGGCACAGGTGGAGGACATCGTCAACCAATTCCGGAACGTGCGGAAATATCTTTTCTGCCCCGAGAAAGGCTTGTATTATCATGCCTGCGATACCATCAAGGCGCAGCCCTGGGCCAACAAGGTAACCGGTTGCTCGCCCAATTTCTGGCTGCGTTCCATGGGGTGGTATCTCATGGCGCTGGTGGATTGCCTGGATATTATGGGTTCGGAAACGGCGGGCTATGAGGAGCTGCGTGGTTTGTTCCGGGAGGCGGTGGCGGGCATCCGCCGGTATGCCGAACCGGTGACGGGCATGTTTTATCAGGTAATCGACCACGGGGAAAATCCGGAGAATTATCTGGAAACCTCCGGCACGGCCATGGTGGCGTATGCCTGCATGAAAGGGGCGCGTCTGGGCCTGCTGGAAGGGGACGCGAAGGCAGCCGGACGCAAAGCCTTTGAGAGCTTGCTGGATAAGAAGCTGGTTCAGGGGACGGACGGCAAGACCCACCTGACGGATATCTGCTGGGTGGCAGGCCTTGGCCCCGGCGAAAAGCGTGACGGTTCCGTGGCCTACTACCTCAGCGAACCCCGTGTCAACGATGACAGCAAGGGCGTGGGACCCTTTATGATGGCCTACGCAGAATACCTGCGGGGATAAAAAATCACGCAAAAAAGCCGTACACCCCAAACAAAACGGGGATGTACGGCTCAGAATGTCAAAAAACCTCCAGGAGGTGTCGGAGGGGCCGCAGCCCCTCTGACTTTCATTCGTGTAAGCCGGCTTTGCCGGCGGACGGTTGGCTTTTCGAACGAAAAGCCAAGTCGCTTTGCGACCGCTGTTTTTCCTCAAGGAAAAACAGCGCCTTGCTGGGTCGTTGATTTTGCTTGCAAAATCAATTCCTTACAAATTCGGGCGACCTCTGGTTGACCGAATTTGCTTCCTCGAAAAAGTGGCATCTGCCACTTTTTCGACACGCTGGCGTGAGCCGGGAATCCATCGGATTCCCGGCTCATGTGTTTTCTAAAATGCATACGAATAGCTGATGCGCTGGCTTTATCCTTTAATGCCCGTAGAGGCAATGCCTTCCACCAGGGACTTTTGGAATACCAGGAAAATAATGGTGGCCGGTACAATGGACAAGGTGGACATAGCCAGGGTAGAGCCGATATCCGACCCGGAGGACGGGTCGTTAAACAGCTGCAAGGCCAGGGAAACGGGGCGCATGCTTGCCCGATTCACATACAGCAGGGCAGAGAGGTAATCGTCCCAGCGCCAGATAAAAGAGAAGATGGCAGAGGTTATCAGCGCAGGGACAATCAGCGGCAGAATGATGCGGAAGAAAATCCCGTAGTAGGAGCAACCGTCAATCTTCGCCGCCTCATCCAGCGTTTTGGGAATACCGCCGATGAAATTCATAATCAGGTACACGAAAAAGCCCTGAATGGCAAAAAAGTAGGGGAGAATCATGGGGTAATAGGTTCCTACCCAGTTCAGATGGCGGTACCACATGAATTGCGGAATCATCAGGATCTGCGCGGGCAGCATCATGGTGGAGAGCACCAGCACAAAGAAGAGCCCTCGCAGCTTGAACTTCAGCCGTTGCAGCGCATAGGCC
>USHP01000323.1 GCA_900554625.1 uncultured Eubacteriales bacterium
ATAATGACCACAGCCACCCAGCCCCCAGCTGCAATAGCGGCAACCAATCCCTTTATCGCTGCCGCTGCTGCTTTGATGGCAGTGGCGGTCGCTTTCACCGCTGCCTTTGCCCCTGTCACTGCCGCTTTCGCTGCTGTTTTGGCTGCTTGGGCCGCCGCCCTTGCCGCTTTTGCGGTAGCCTGCGCTGCTTTCTGTGTCGCTTTCGCTGCCTGCTGCGCCGTCTTTGCTGAATGCTGGGCAGTTTTGATTCCCTTGGCGCTCTGCTTTACGCCTTTCACAGACCGGCTGGCTGTTTTTACCGCCTTTTGCGGCTTTCCTTTGACAGCCTTGGCCACGGTGTTCTTCGTCCGTATTTTAGAAGATGTGTTCTTGGCAGCTTTCCCAGCCTTGCCGCCTGCATCTTTGGCTTCCGACAGGGTACGGGAAATCTCTCTTTTTTCTTTCACCTTCCGGGCCGTGGCCTGCGCCAGCTTTTTCCCGCCCCGATAGGTCAGGTTCGCACCTTTTTTGGCGGTAGTTTCCATGCCGGACAGCATCTGATCCCCGGCGCTGTTGGCCGGGGCGTTGGAAGATTCCCCACGCTGGCTGGCGAAGGGTGTTTCCTTTAATTCTACAATGGATTTGTCCTTTGATTTTAACCACAGATCCTTCATAGCTGTTTTGGGTGCCTTGGCTGCACTCTCCAGCAGCTTGGGTTTCTTGCTGTCAGGTTTTTGCTTGATTTCTTTCAATGGCATACCTCCTTCGAATAAATGAAAATCATACCCCAATCCGGAATTTGTGCAGGCAGCTCTTGCACAACCCCTACAAGCAGCAAAGAGGTATGTAATAGGAAGAAACATTGATTTTCCAACTCAAATATGGCATATTGAACTTGCAAGTCATCCGCGTAGCTAAATGCTACACAGCCTTTTGAGGTTGATCGCATGGTTTATGAAGTAGAAATAAAAAAGGGGACGCACAAAGAAAAAAAGACACCCGACCCTCTTGCAAAATGGGAAGCGACCGTAAACTCTCCCTACAGATCCCTGCCTATCCCACAGCGATATTTGCTACAGCATCATTTGAGCACCGCCTATGGGAGAGGTTTGGCGAAAAGCATCATGCAGTATGTGTATGACTATCTTCGGCAGGACTGCGATGTCTATGCCTGGTGGGAAAGGGGCAGGAAAACGGCAATCTTTTGCCAAAATCAGGAGAGCTTTTTTCAACTGTTCATCCAGCCTAAAAAATAAGAATATTTGAAGAGGGGGGCGGAGGCGGCCCCCTGATGCAATATAGTTTCATGTATGGTTACACCCCTCTCAGGGCCTCGTCCGGTTTGGTGGTCATGAGCTGATACAGACGGGTGTTTCGAGGGAAGCTGTTTTCGAATGGGACAATATTTCCGGCACAGCGGATGAGTCCGCAGCCAGCCGCCACATTGGTGATGTACGAGAGCTGGTTCTCGGAGATGTGCAGAAGGTTTGCCAGTTCATCCCGGTCGGTGGCGGATTGGTTCAAGAGGATTAAAAATTCCGAGTTTGCCAGCATGAGGCGGGCGGTGTCGGAACGCAGGAGCTCCTCGACGTTCTGCGTTAACCCTGTCACCAGCCCGTTGTATTTGCGGATGCGCTTCCAGAGCTTGTAGAAGAAATCGGCGCTGTACTCATAGCGGAACAGCAGGTAAAACTCGTCCGCGAATACCCATGTGGTCTTGCCTTTCTTCCAGTTCTGAATGACGCGGTTGAAGATGGCGTCGAGGGTGACCAGCATCCCGATGGGCATGAGCTGCTCGCCCAATTCCCGGATGTCATAGGCGATGATTCTCGCCTTGGTATCCACGTTGGTGCGCTGGGCAAAGGTGTTGAGGCTGCCGGTGATGAACAATTCCGACGAGAGCGCCAGCCCTCTGGCTTCCGGCTCCGGCTGTTTTAACAGGGAGTGGTACAGGTCTTTCAGGGTGGGCGGTTCGCCCTCGTAGTTGTTGGCCATGTATTCCCGGTACACATCGTAGGTGCATCGGTCAAGGATGGATTTCTCCTTGGCGCTCACATTGCCCGCGCCCACCAGCTGCTCAAACAGAGAGAGGATGAATTCGGATTTCTCAATCAGCGGATTGCGCTCATCCCCATAGGCTTTGTCCATATCCATGGCGTTTAAGTGGGTATCCGAGGAAGCGGATACCCGGATGACCTCGCCGCCAAGGGCTTCCACCAAAAAGCCGAACTCGGATTCGGGATCTAAAATCAGGATATCGTCGTTGGTGGACAGGGCGATGCTGACGATTTCTTCCTTGGCGGAGAAGGATTTGCCGGAGCCGGAAACGCCGAGGCGGAAGCTGTTGCCGTTGAGCAGCTTCCTCCGGTCTGCCACAATCATGTTTTTACTGACAGCATTCTGCCCATAGTAGATTCCGCCGTTCTGGAGGATTTCCTGCGCCCGGAAGGGAATCAG
>USHP01000324.1 GCA_900554625.1 uncultured Eubacteriales bacterium
CGCAGATCAGCGCATCCACGTTCAGCGCAGTGAGTACACCGGCCAAGGCACCATGACCGCTGCCGTTGGTATCTACAACTTCAGAAGAGACAATCTTTCCATCCTGAACATCATAGACCTTAAACTGAGCAGTGTGGCCAAAATGCTGGAAAATTTCTCCGTCTTCATAGGTAACTGCAATTCTCATAATGGTTTCTCCTTTCGGTTTTTCGAGCAGATGGTGGTATCGGTATTTATAGCAATCGCTTTGACCGCAGTCCGGTACGCATCCATCGCACAAACGATACTCGCCGCCCCGAATCACCAGCGGCCGTCCTTCCACCAGGGCATCCGCCAGCTGTTTCCGGGCATCTGCATAAATCAGCTGCACCGTGGTACGGGCAACGCCCATCCGCTCGGCGCATTGTTCCTGGGATAATCCCTCCCGGTCAATCAATCGGATGGTTTCATAACCATCCACCGTTAAAATCACAGGGTCCTGCCGCTGGCTGTCACCGGCAGGCCGGAAGCCCTCTGTCCGGGGATAATCGCAGACACGTCGGCTTTTTCTTGGTCGCGGCATGGGCATTCCTCCTTTGGGATATCCGCACTGTTATTATAACGCATAAATGGCATATGTCAATAAAAATCAAATTGACACAATCCGCAATTGGGATTATACTGTACTATGTTAAAAGGGGGCGTGTGTGTGGATTTTGCAAGCTGCTTTCCGATCTGGGACAAATTGACCCAGGATCAGCAGAATCAACTGCTCAGCAGAGCCGAAAAACGCAGTGTCAAAGCCGGTACTGTCTTGCACAACGGCAATCTGGATTGCCTTGGGCTGCTGGTAATCTGTTCCGGTCAGCTGCGGGTGTACACCCTTTCCAGCGAAGGCCGGGAGGTTACGCTGTACCGACTGTTTGAGCGGGATATTTGCCTGTTCTCTGCATCCTGCGTTATGCCCAATATTCAGTTCGAAGTCATTGTGGAAGCAGAAAAGGACAGTACATTCTGGATTCTCCCCTCCTGCCTGTTCAAAGCAATGATGGAGCAGTCCGCCGTCGTGGCCAACTATGCCAATCAGCTGATCAGCAGCCGCTTTTCCGAGGTGATGTGGCTCATGGAGCAGATCATGTGGAAGAGCTTCGATAAGCGTCTGGCCGCCTTTTTGCTGGAAGAGTCCCAACTGGAGGGAACTTCCGTTCTGAAAATCACCCACGAAAAAATCGCCAACCACATGGGTACCGCCCGGGAGGTGGTTACCCGGATGCTGCGATACTTCCAGAATGAAGGAAGTGTGCATTTAACCCGAGGTGCTGTGGAGATCCTGGACGAAAAAGCTTTGCAGCAGCTGGCCCAGTAAAAACGGGCATTGCCTGCAGTCCTGTGTACATCCATAAACCATATTATTTCAGATAAGGAGAAAACACTATGTTCATTACTGATGATATCCGTTATGTTGGTGTCAACGACCATCAGGTAGACCTGTTCGAAGGTCAGTATGTTGTACCCAACGGTATGTCCTACAACTCTTATGTCATCCTGGACGAAAAGGTTGCTGTCATGGATACCGTGGACAGAAGCTTCACCCATGAATGGCTGGATAAAATTCAGAAGGTTCTGGAAGGCCGCAAGCCGGACTACCTGGTTGTGCAGCACATGGAGATGGACCACGCCGCCAACGTTGCTAACTTCCTGAAGGTCTACCCCGAAGCTGTGGTTGTCTCTTCTGCCAAGGCTTTTGGCATGATGAAGAACTTCTTCGGCGACGATTACGCCGATCGCCGGATTGTGGTTGGCGAAGGCAGCACCCTGACTCTGGGCAAGCACACCCTGACCTTTGTCACCGCTCCCATGGTTCACTGGCCCGAAGTCATTGTGAGCTATGATTCCTGCGACAAGGTTCTGTTCGCCGCTGACGGTTTCGGCAAGTTCGGCGCTCTGGATGCCAAAGAAGACTGGGCAGACGAAGCCCGCCGGTACTACATCGGCATCGTCGGCAAGTACGGTCCCCAGGTTCAGGCCCTGCTGAAGAAGGCTGGCGGTCTGGACATTGCCAAGATCTGCCCCCTGCATGGCCCGGTGCTCGCCGAGAATCTGGGCTACTACCTGAATCTGTACGACATCTGGTCTTCTTACCGGGTAGAAAGCGAAGGCATTGTGGTTGCCTACACCTCCGTCTATGGCAACACCAAGGCCGCTGTGGAACTGCTGGTTCAGAAGCTGCAGGCCAAGGGCTGCCCCAAGGTAGTTGTTCACGATCTGGCCCGGTGCGATATGGCCCAGGCTGTGGCCGATGCTTTCCGCTACGGTAAGCTGGCGCTGGCTACCACCACTTATAACGCAGACGTCTTCCCCTTCATGAAGGAGTTTATCCACCACCTGACCGAACGGAATTTCCAGAACCGCACCGTCGCACTGATGGAGAACGGCTCTTGGGCACCTC
>USHP01000325.1 GCA_900554625.1 uncultured Eubacteriales bacterium
CACCATGGTGGGTACCGTGGAGGACTTCATGGACACGCAGGTATCATAAAAGCCCTGCTTTTCCAGCAGCTGCAGGTGCTGGAAGGCACTTTCCACCAGGGCTTCCGCCGTGGGATGGCCGTACTTTTCCAGCAGCTTTTTGTCCAGGCTGCCGCCGTTTACGCCAATGCGGATGGGGATGTGCTTTTCCTTACATACCTCCACCACCGCTTTGACCCGATCCTCCCCGCCAATATTGCCGGGGTTGATGCGGATTTTGGCTGCACCGCCTTCCGCCGCAGCAATGGCCAGCTTATAATCAAAGTGAATGTCCGCAACCAATGGCAGCGGGCTTTCCTTGGCAATCTCCGCAAATCCCCGGGCGGCTTCCATATTCGGCACCGCCAACCGGGCAATCTGACATCCGGCGGATGCCAGGGCACGAATCTGGCGCAAAGAACCTTCCACGTCCGTGGTCTTGGCATTCAGCATGGACTGAATCACCACCGGGGCTCCTCCGCCAATGGGGATTCCGCCTACCAAAATCTGTCTTGTCATATCTGTCTCCTATCCCCGTTTTACCGGATCAAAAACCAAATATCCTTAAACATGACTACCGCCATCAGTCCCAGCAGCAGCAGCATTCCGGCACCGTGCAGATACCCTTCATACTTGGGATTGATTTCCTTCTTGGTGATGCCCTCCACAACCGTGGTAACCAGCAATCCCACTACCCGGCCGCCATCCAGAGCAGGGATGGGCAGCAGGTTCATCACTGCCAGGTTGATGGCAATGAATCCGCCGAAATAGAGCATATTCATCAGGGCGTCCACCCAGGTCCGGGAGCTTTCTGCCACCACTGTCATCTGCTGGACGATGCCCACCGGGCCGGATACATCCGCCAGCCCCACCTGACCTTTGACCAACATCTGCAGGCTCAGGCGAACCAGGCGCACCGTATCCAGACACTGATTCCAGCCGTACTGGATTTTCCCCCAGAAATTCAGATCTGCAATGGAAAAATTCATGCCAAACAGTTTCTGGGTTGTTCCGTCCGCCTGGACAACGTCGTGCTTTTCCATCCGCAGATCGTTCAGCACCACTTTTTTGCCGTCACGCTCCACTACCAGATCGTGGACATCTCCGCCATTCAGTCCCAGAATCAGGGAAAAATCCGACTGAACATAAATTTTTTCTCCATCCACTTCCAAAATCCGGTCCCCTACCTGCAAACCTTCCTCCCCGTCCAGGGTGCAGAAGGTTTCGAAACCGGAAATCACCGGCACAACCACCTGCTTCACCGGCAGGTACACCACAATCATCAACAGCACGCCAATCAGGAAATTCATGGCAGCACCGGCTACCAGGATAATCAGCCGCTTCCACCAGGCAGCTGCCCGGAAGGAGCGGGGATTGTCACTGTCCTCGTCCTCTCCTTCCATGGCGCAGTAGCCGCCGATGGGGATCAGGCGAATGGAATACAGGGTTTCTCCCACCTGTTTTTTCCACAGTGCCGGGCCCATGAAAATGGCAAACTCATTGACCTGGACCCCAGACAGCTTCGCCGCCACAAAATGTCCCAGCTCGTGGACAAAAATCAAAACGCTGAACAGAAGGATTGCGAAAAGAATGCTCATAGAACGCCTCGCTTAAACAAAAGATTGCCAAGCGGTTCCCAAAAATCACCGCAGTTTCCGGACAGCCTCCCGGGCCTGCCGGTCCGCTTCCAGAATCTGCTCCAGTGTGGGATTGGAGATAAAGGGAACCTGCTCTACCGCCTGGGATACCAGCCGGTAAATATCATAAAATCCAATTTCGTCCGCCAGGAACATGGCCACCGCTTCTTCGTTGGCGCCGTTCATGGCAGGACAGGCTGTGCCGCCCTTGGCGGCGCACTGGTACGCCAGCGCCAGGCAGGGGAAATTCTCCAGATCCGGCGCAGCAAAGCTCAGGCTGCCGCAGCTGAGCAGATCCAGCCCTTCCACCGGGCAGGGAAGCCGCTGAGGATAGGTCAGCGCCAGCTGAATGGGCAGGCGCATATCCGGTGTGCCCATCTGGGCCATCACTGCCCCGTCGGTAAATTCCACCATGCTGTGGACAATGCTCTGCCGGTGAATCACCACGTCCACCTGTTCCAGGGGAACCTGGTAAAGGCGCATGGCTTCGATGACCTCCAGGCCCTTATTCATCAGGGTCGCGCAGTCGATGGTGATTTTCGCTCCCATTTTCCAGTTGGGATGCTTCAGGGCATCGGCTTTGGTCACCTGCTGAAGCTGCTGCCGGGTCATGCCGAAGAAGGGTCCGCCGGAGCAGGTGAGAATCAGCCGCTTGATTTCCTTTTTGTCTTTACAGCCCATCAGGCACTGGAAAATTGCGGAATGCTCCGAATCCACCGGGATGATCTCCGCGCCGCAGCGTTTGGCCTCCGCCATCACCAGTTCCCCGGCAC
>USHP01000326.1 GCA_900554625.1 uncultured Eubacteriales bacterium
GACATCCCCTGCAGCTGTAATGGGCGCCCGGGAAACGGCGCTGAATGCGCTGATAGCCTGCCGCAGAGAAGGCGCCTGGTCCAACGGCGTGCTGAAAGAGTATATTCGCCGGGACCGCCTGGACAGCCGGGATGCGGCTCTGGCAACTCGGCTTTGCTACGGCGTGCAGCAAAACCGGGGAAAGCTGGATTTTTATCTGAAGCAGCTGTTGAAGGGCAGACTGAAAGACCTGCACCCGGTGGTGCGGGATATTCTCCATCTGGGACTGTATCAGATTCGGGAACTGGACAAAATCCCGGACGCTGCTGCAGTCAACGAATCCGTATCCCTGACCAAGAAATACTGCAAAAATCCCAAGGCCGCGGGACTAGTCAACGGAGTGCTCCGCCGGGCATCGGCTGCCCAGCTGGAAGAGCCGGTATCCTATGCCGACCGCTACAGCCATCCGGAGGAATTGATTTCCCTGCTGAAGGCCAATCTGCCAAAAGGGAAGCTGGAGGGAATGCTGATTGCGGACAATGCGGCTCCCCAGACGGTCGTGCAGGTCAATACCCTGCGCACCACCACCGAAGCGCTCCTGGAGCGGCTGGAGCAGGAGAAGGTTTCCGCAGTGCCCCATCCATGGATGACGGATTGCCTTGTCCTGTCCGGCACCGGGAATCTGGAGAATCTGCCCTCCTTCCGGGAAGGCCTGTACTATGTGCAGGACCCGGCGGCAAAGTTAAGCGTTTTATGCGCCCAGCTTCCCAAAGACGGCGCTCGGGTGCTGGACTGCTGCGCAGCCCCTGGGGGCAAGAGCTTTGCGGCTGCCATCGCTATGGACGGTAAGGGAGAAATCACCTCCTGTGACATTCACCCGCACAAAACTGCCCTGATTGAAAATGGCGCTTCCCGACTGGGACTGAACAATCTGACAGCCCGGGTACAGGATGCATCGGAACCGGTTGCTTCCTGGGTGGGGGCTATGGATACGGTGATTGCCGACGTACCCTGTTCCGGATTGGGAATCATCCGGAAGAAGCCGGATATTCGCTATAAGAACCTGAAAGAACTGGAAAATCTGCCCCAGCTGCAAGAAAAAATCCTGGCAAACCAGGCATCTTATGTAAAACCCGGCGGCGTATTGCTGTATTCCACCTGCACCGTGCTGAAATGGGAAAACGAGGATGTGGTACAGACGTTTCTGGCGGAGCACCCGGACTTTTCCCTGGAGAAGCTGCTGCTGCCTGAGGTATTTCCCAAGAACGAAACCGGAATGCTCACCTTAATTCCGGGAGAATATGACACTGACGGCTTTTTCATCTGCCGTCTGCGGAGGAAAGCATGAATCTGAAATCCCTGACCCAGCCGGAACTGGCGGCCATCCTGAAAGAACTGGGACAGCCTGCCTTCCGGGCCAAACAGGTCTACACCTGGCTGCATAAGGGCGTCCGCTCCTATGAGGAGATGACCAACCTGCCCAAGTCCCTGCGGGACCGTCTGGCGGAAAGCTATCCCATCCATGCCCCCCAGGTACTGCGCAAGCAGGAATCCCAGCGGGACGGCACCATCAAATATCTGTGGGAGCTGTCCGACGGAAACTGCGTGGAAACGGTGCTGATGCGCTATCACTACGGCAATACCGTCTGCATCTCCACGGAAGTGGGCTGCCGCATGGGCTGCGCTTTCTGCGCTTCCACCCTGGGCGGCCTGGTGCGGCGGCTGGAGCCCTTTGAAATGCTGGATCAGGTTCTGTTTACCCAGGTGGACTCCGGATTGCCCATTTCCCATATCGTGCTGATGGGCATTGGAGAGCCCCTGGACAATTTTGACAATGTAATGCGCTTTTTGGAGCTGGTGAACAGCCCCGACGGAATGAACATCTCCATGCGCCACATCAGCCTGTCCACCTGCGGCCTGGTGCCGAAAATCGACGAGCTGGCGAAGCAGAAACTGCAGCTGACCCTGTCTGTTTCTCTTCACGCTCCCAATGATGAGATCCGCAACCAGATCATGCCGGTGAACAAGGCTTATCCGACCCAGGAATTGCTGGATGCCTGCCGCAGATACTACCAAAGTACCAACCGGAGGATATCCTTTGAATACGCCATGATTGGCGGCGTGAACGACAAGCCAGAGCACGCTCAGGAGCTGCTGCGGCGGCTGAAGGGCTTGCCGGCGCATTTCAATCTGATTCCGCTGAACCATGTGGAAGAAAGCCCCTTGAAGCCCAGCACCCGGGCGGCGGTGGCGGCTTTCCAGAAGACTTTGGAAGACGGCGGCGTCACGGCCACTGTCCGCAGAACCTTGGGCGGCGATATTGACGCTTCCTGCGGGCAGCTGCGAAGAAATTACACAAAACAGAACCAATAACGGTTCGATCCGGGAGCCGATAAAGGCTTCCGCCCGGGCAGAACGTTCTGCCCCCCATGTCAGAG
>USHP01000327.1 GCA_900554625.1 uncultured Eubacteriales bacterium
ACCCTGTCCAACATTACCTCCACCAACGTGCTGGAGCCCTGCGGCAACGGCTGCCCCAAGCCGGTGCTGATGATGAAAAATCTCACCATTGAGCGCATTACCATGGTCGGCGGCGGACGGCATATGCGTCTGCGCCTGCGCAGCGGCCGCCACGGCATCAACGCCATTTATTTTTCCGCCGACCCCCAGAGTGCGTCCGTTCAGACCGGAGATCTGGTGGACATTGCCTTTACGCCCCAGATCAACGAGTACCGGGGAGAGCGCAGCGTGCAGATGAATGTGCTGGACATCCGCCCCAGCTGCGCCGCAGCCTGCTCCATGGACGTTTCCGGCTATCGTGCCCTCCAGGAGAATCGGATCACCCCTCAGGCCGCCGCACAGCTGCTGCCTGCCAGATCCACACTGGCCATTGTGTGGAAATATCTGGCCTCCGGCGGGCCTTCCATTCAGGAATCTCCCATCTGCCTGTGCCGGAAAATTGTCCGCTGGTCCAACCAGCCCCTGAGTCTGGGCCAGATGATGACCTGCCTGGATATTTTTCGGGATGTGGGTCTGCTGGAACTGACCCGGCTGCATAAGTACATTGCCATTCGGCTCACCCCTGCACCGGGCAAGGCCGACTTGAATACAAGCCCCACCATGCAGCACCTGCTGCAAGCGAAAGAGAGCTGATACACCGTGGAAACTTTTGAAGAACACTATACCTCCATGAAAGCCGCCCTTTCCAAACACCTGACCGAGGCGGACATGGAACTGGTTGAAAAAGCTGTGGAATACGCCAACGCCAAGCACCGCTATCAAAAGCGCAAAGACGGCTCGCCCTACATCATCCACCCTCTGGCAGTTGCCCAGATCGTAGCGGAAATGGGGCTGGACCGGGATGCCATTCTGGGCGCTCTGCTCCACGACTGCATTGAAGATACCGACGCTTCCCATGAAGATATTGAAAAAATCTTTGGCTCCACCGTGGCTGAGCTGGTGGAAGGCGTCACCAAACTGACCCGGGCCAACTTCTCCACCTCCGAACAGGAGCAGATGGAGAACCTGCGCAAAATGTTCATGGCCATGAGCAAGGACATCCGGGTGGTGCTGATCAAAATCGCCGACCGTCTGCACAACATGCGCACCATGCAGTACCAGACCCCGGAGAAGCAAATCAAAAAGTGCCGGGAAACCATGGACATCTATGCGCCTCTTGCTCACCGTCTTGGTATGCAGCGGATCAAATGGGAGCTGGAAGACCTGTCCCTGCGCTATCTGGCCCCGGCAGCTTATGATGAAATCATGTCCTACCTGCAGGCCCACAAAGAGCAGGACGAGACCTTCATGAATACCATTCAGCAGAAGATCACCGAACGTCTGGACAGCATGGGCATCCGCAACAAGACCTACGGACGGATCAAGCATGTCTATTCCATCTACCGGAAAATGCAGGCCCAGGGCAAAACCATGGACGAGCTGTATGACATCTACGCTTTCCGGGTGATTGTGGATACCATTCCCGACTGCTACAACGTGCTGGGCCATATTCACGACCTGTTCAATCTGGTTCCCGGCCGTTTCAAGGACTACATCTCCACCCCCAAACCCAACATGTACCAGTCCCTGCACACCACCGTCATCGGCTCCCAGGGCATTCCCTTTGAAGTGCAGATCCGTACCTGGGAAATGCATGAAACCGCCGAATACGGTATTGCAGCCCACTGGAAGTACAAGCAGGGCACCGGCACCGGCTCGGAAAAGGACTTTGAATGGGTGCGCCGTCTGCTGGAAAGTCAGCAGGATTCCGACGCCGAAGAATTTGTCCAGTCCCTGAAAATCGACATGTTCGACGACGAAGTTTTCGTCTACACCCCCAAGGGCCGGATTGTCTCCCTGCCTGCGGGTTCTACCCCCATTGACTTTGCCTATGCCATCCACTCCGGCGTTGGCAACTCCATGATCGGCGCCAAGGTCAACAACCGCATTGCCAACATCGATGCCAAGCTGAAAAACGGCGACATTGTGGAAATTCTCACTTCCAAATCCGCCAAGGGCCCCAGCCGTGACTGGCTGACCATCTGTAAGAGCAACCAGGCCCGTACCAAGATCAAGCAGTGGTTCAAGAAGGAGAAGCGGGAGGAAAATATCATCCATGGCCGTGCCTCCTTTGAAGCGGAAATGAAGCGGGAGGGCCTGCCCCTGACCGCTCTGTTCGACCCGGAACTGGAAGGCCATCTGCTGAAGAAGCTGTCCTTTGAAAACTGGGATGATATGTACGCCGCCATCGGCTACGGCGGTCTGACTGCCACCAAGGCCGTGGGCCGGATTCGTGACGATGTCAACCGGGCAGTGAAGGCCCAGTCCATGGAGAAGCTGCCCCAGAGTCCCCTGCGGGTCAAGCCCGACTCCGAGGCCGTGGCCCAGAACCGCCA
>USHP01000328.1 GCA_900554625.1 uncultured Eubacteriales bacterium
TTATAGCTCAGTTCAAACAGGATTCCTGCCTCAATCCGCCGGGGATCATCCCCCGCCACTCCCAATTCAATGGCAAACCGGTCAACGGCCCCAAAGGGGGCTTCCAGACCTTCATCCATCAGAAGATAGGGGTCGTCATAGAGCAGTTCAATGGTACTGTCTCCATACAGCTTATAGGTACGCACCGCCAGTTCCGCAGGCAGGTGGTGCAGGGCAAAAAATTCCATCAGCTGCCGCATGCCCACCTGGAGTTTGAATTCTTCCCCAATGGCCCGGGCCTTTTCCCGGGAAATACCGGACACTTCCGCCAGCCGTTCCGGCTCCCGCTCCATAATCAACAGGGTTTCCGAGCCGAAATGCTCCACAATCCGGGCTGCCATCCGGGGGCCGATGCCCTTAATCACCCGGCTGCTCAAATAGCTCAAAATCTCCATGGCGGTCTGGGGCATCAGCCGCTCCAGAAATTCCGCTTCAAATTGTCGGCCGTAGCTGGCATGGCTGCTCCAACGGCCGGTGACCATCAGCCGTTCTCCCACGGCAGGCAGCGGAATGGTGCCAACCACCGTTACATTCTGTCCGCCGCCTACGTTCAGCCGCAGTACCGCATAGCCGTTTTCATAATTCTGATACACCACGGCGCTGATAGCGCCCTGGATAATCTCCATTTCTTCCGTCAATTTGTGTTCGCTCCAATTCCAAGCCTTTCCGGCAATTCCGCCAGGCTGTATCTTTCAATTCCGTGTTTATCCAGGTACTCCTGCTCCGTTTCTGTCAATCCCTGGTCTATCACAATCAGGGGGCATCGTACCACGCCCAGGTTCCGGAGCCACAGATAGATGCTCACAAAGCCGGGCTTTCCCCGTTTACCCAGATACACCAGGCAGCCGTCCCGGCAAGCGCTCAGCAGCCATCCAAAACTCACCCACAAAGCGCACAAAGCTCCAAACGCCGCCAATGTTCCCACCAGGAAATACCATGCCACGCCGCATCACCTCAGAATACCATATGCACCAATGGCTGGCTTTGTTCCGATTTTCTTTATTTTACTACACCTTCCGGGAAAAGAAAAGCCCTTTTCCGGAATATCCCCAAGCAAGTGGAAACTTTCCCCTTGATTTGTACAATTTTCTAAAAAAGTCTTGAATCCAAGGCTGTTATAGGGTATAATATCCAGTAATTACTGGGAGTATGGCGTTAAGGAGCGATGCAGGCGCAATGATGAAATTTCTGAATCTGCTGATATGGGTGGGCCAGTTTGGTTTTTCCGTTGTCTTTCCCACGCTGTTCTTTCTCCTGATCGCCGTGTGGCTGCAAAATAAGTTCGGTCTGGGCATGTGGATTGTGGTGGTAATGGGACTGCTTGGGGTACTGACTTCCATCAGCACCGCCCGTTCCTGTCTGCGCTCGCTGTGCAAGGCCGCCCAGGAGGCATCCTCCCAGGAGCCGCCTCCCACCGCATTCAACGACCACAAATAATCTCCTCGAAAAGGAAATCTGTACTATGAAATTACAAGCTGCATCCCGCAAAGAGCTGACCCGGATTGCTTTGGGCACTTTGATTTGCGATGTAGGGCTGATTGCCGCCCTGTTTTTGCTGAGTTTGGTTGGTGTGGGCACCTTCCGGGTTGTACCGATTCTGTTGGGTGCCGCCTGCGGCAGCGTGATCGCCATCGGGAATTTCGCCATTTTGTGTCTGACGGTGCAGAGCGCCGTAGGCATGGAAAACAAGCGGAAAATGAAAGCCCGCTTTCAGCTGAGCTACAACATTCGTATGATTATTCAGGCCGGCTGGGTGGTAGCTGCATTCCTGATTCCTCAGCTGCATTTTATCGCCACCGCGGCGCCGATTCTGTTTCCCCATGTGGTCATTTACTATCTGCAGGCTACTGGCAGACTGATGCCCAAGCAGGAGCAGTCCTCTTCCGAGAGCTGATTATCGTCCTTTTTATCCGTCATCCACCTATTGAAGTGAGGTAATGTTCATGGAAATCTCAATTACCGGTGCAAAAGTTCTGGCAACCATTGAAAATGTTCCCCTGTTCGGAACCGTCCAAATCACCCAGACCCTCACCGCCAGCTGGCTGGTGATGCTCATCATCACAGGGCTTTGTATCTGGCTGGGTTCCGGGCTTCGGGTGACCAATATTTCCCGGAAGCAGGCTGTGGCAGAAATTGCTGTGACCAGCCTGCTGAAGTTTGTCCGGGGCAACATGGGCACCGGTTTTGACCACTACATTCCCCTGATCGGCACCATCTTCATCACCAGCGTGGTATCCAACCTCATCAGCCTGGTGGGCGTATGGAGCCCCACCGCTGACCTGATGACCGAGCTTGCCTGGGCATTGGTGGTCTTTGTGCTGATTACCTATCACAAGATCAAGGCTTCCGGCATCCTCAGCTATCTAAAAGG
>USHP01000329.1 GCA_900554625.1 uncultured Eubacteriales bacterium
GGCAACCACATTGTAGCCGCCCTTGCGCTTAGTTTTCAGGATGGCCAGGGCTTCGTCGGTATAGCCGGGAGCAATGACGCCGTCGGAGACTTCCCGGGCGATGAGCTTGGCGGTGGTGGCGTCGCAGACATCGGACAGGGCAACCCAGTCACCGAAAGAGCACATCCGGTCGGTGCCTCTTGCCCGGGCGTAGGCGCAGGCCAGAGGGCTGTCGTCCAGTTCCGGAACATCGTCTACAAAGCAGGCCTTCTTCAAAGTATCGCTCAGGGGCTTGCCCACGGCTGCGGAGGTGGGGGAGACATGTTTGAAAGAGGTAACGGCGACCATGCCGGTGGCTTCCTTCAGCTCCTTCACCAGCTGCCAGGAGTTCAGAGCATCCAGGAAGTTGATGTAGCCGGGGCGACCGTTGAGGATGGTCAGGGGCAGGTCGGAGCCGTCGCTCATGTAGATCCGCGAGGGCTTCTGGTTGGGGTTGCAGCCATATTTCAGGGCAAATTCATTCATGAAACATTCCTCCCTAAATCGTTCTTTGGTAGATCAGCCGTGCTTGTTGATGATCCGCTGCTCGTACTTCCGGGTTTCCAGATCGGTGTAGCGGACAAACAGGGAAATCTTGTTGTTTTCATCCAGATTTTCCCACAGTTCCTGGGTAAAGGCATCAATGTCTGCCGGGATGCTCACCCGTTCCGGCTCGCCCTGGAAGGTGGGAATCACAGGATTGCCGTCACAGACATAGGTGTGCAGGAAATGACCCAGACCGGGCAGACCGGGATACTCGAAGGTAAAACGGGCACAGTCGGTGCCTTCCGGGTCGGCGGATTTGAGAATGGACATCTTGTAGCTGCCGTCGGGGCTGAGCAGACCGGAAATCCGGGGGGTCCAGTTGGGGCCGTCGTGCTCAAACTTCCGGCTGCGCAGAGCCTGCTCCATGGGAAGGCCCTTTTCCAGGTATTCCCGGATGGTGTCGGTCTGGTCACCGTTGGTGACGATCAGGCCACGGCCAAATTCCCGGACGGGATGGTAGATAATCAGGCTGGGGTCCACCATCTTGCTGGGATCGTAAGCCTCCGTGCGGATGCCGTCGGGCTCCTGGATGAATACCCGGTTGCGGCTGTTGACGCTGCGGCCCATGATGAAATAGGCGGCAACGGAAGTTTTGCCATCGGGGGTCAGGCCCAGCACAATGCCCCGGCCGGGGTAGCTGTTGCCGGAAAGACGCTGGGACATGGATTTGACTTCATAGACATTCATGTACAATCGCTCCATTCCTGAGAAAAATCAAAGAGTTTGCAGCTGGGCGCAGACTGTTTCCGCCGCCTGGGGCAGCAGAATCCATTCCGCCTGCTCCATTACCCGGCGCTGGAGGGTTTCCGGGGTGTCGTCAGGGGCAATTTCCACTGCCTTCTGGGCAATGATCTGCCCGCCGTCGGGGATTTCGTTGACAAAATGGACAGTGGCACCGGTGACCTTCACGCCGTAATCCAGTGCGGCCTGATGCACCCGCAGCCCGTAGAATCCCGCACCGCAGAAGGAAGGGATCAGGGAAGGGTGGACATTGAGAATCCGCTTGGGGTAGCAGCGGGTGAAGTTCTCGGTGAGAATGGTCATAAAGCCTGCCAGGATGATGACCTCAATTCCGTGCTGGGTCAGCAGATCTTTGAGCGTTTCTTCAAAGGCTTCCTGGGAACCGCACTCCTTTTTCAGCACCACGGCGGTGGGAATGCCAGCCTTTTTTGCCCGCTCCAGGGCATAAGCACCGGCGTTGTTGGACACCACCAGCACGATCTCACCGCTTTGCAGCACGCTGCCCTGGGCGTCAATCAGCGCCTGGAGATTGGTGCCGCCGCCGGAGACCAGAACGGCAATTTTGGTTTTCACGCCAGAATCACCTTTTCTTCGCTTTCCACAATGGTGCCGATGACATAGGCATCTTCGCCGTTGTCCTTCAGGATGGACAGGGCCAGCTCAACCTGGTCGGCAGGCACCACGATGCTCATGCCCACGCCCATGTTGTAGGTGTTGAACATATCCCGCTCGGGGATGTTGCCGAACTTTGCAATCAGGTCAAAGATGGGCAGAATCTTCACAGCGGACTTGTCGATCTTGGCGCCCAGTCCATCGGGGATGGAGCGGGGGATGTTCTCGTAGAAGCCGCCGCCGGTGATGTGGCTGATGCCCTTGACGTTGACCTTTTCCAGCAGAGCCAGAACGGGCTTGACGTAGATCTTGGTGGGAGTCAGCAGGGCCTCGGCAATGGTCTTGCCGCCCAGTTCTTCCCGGGGGACATAGAGCTGGGGATTGTTGTTATCAATGTCAAAGACCTTGCGGCACAGGGAGAAGCCGTTGGAGTGAATGCCGGTGGAGGGCAGGGCGATGACCACGTCGCCGGCTGCCATGGTGTTCTTGTCC
>USHP01000330.1 GCA_900554625.1 uncultured Eubacteriales bacterium
GCGCTCGGTACGACGCTGTGATCGATGCCTTCGGCGGCGCTGACCTGCAGCTGCTTGGCCTGGGCCCCAACGGTCACATCGGCTTCAACGAGCCCGCCGACGAGTTCGTCAAGGGCACCAACAAGGTCGCCCTGACCAAGTCCACCATCGACGCCAACGCCCGTTTCTTCGCCAGCCGGGACGACGTTCCCACCCACGCCTACACCATGGGCATCGGCTCCATCATGAAGGCTAAGCGGGTTCTGCTGGTAGTCAACGGTGAGAACAAGGCTCAGGCTGTGAAGGATTGCTTCTTCGGCCCCATCAAGCCCCAGGCTCCCGGCTCCATCCTGCAGCTGCATCCCGACTTCACCCTGGTAGCCGACGAGGCTGCTCTGTCCCTGGTGAAGGATCTGCTGTAATCGCGCGATCTTACAAATTACCAAACGGCCGTACCATTTTGGTGCGGCCGTTTTTCAACTGCCAATATTCCGTTTCTATCTTGTATCAAAGTCCATCCTTTGGGAAATATAACCCCAGGAGGAATGGTTATGACGGAAAAACAATATGGTCAGCTGGTTGCGGAGCTGAACCCCAAATCTCCCATTTTGCGAGATTGCGTGAATGCTTTCTGGATTGGCGGGCTGATTTGCGCCCTGGGACAGGGGTTTGTCAATCTGTACCAATTCTGGGGGCTGGAGGCTGACGCCGCCGCACTGGCGGGGTCTCTCAGCTTGATTGTTCTGTCCGCTTTGCTCACCGGACTGAGCCTGTATGACAACATCGCCAAACACGCCGGCGCCGGGACGTTGGTGCCCATCACCGGTTTTGCCAACTCCATCAGCGCTCCGGCGGTGGAGTTCAAAACGGAAGGGTTCATTCTGGGCGTGGGCTCCAAAATCTTCACCATTGCCGGGCCGGTAATCGTATACGGTCTGACCGCCAGTGTGGTATATGGACTGATTTACTGGGCGTGGGGTCTGTTTTAAATGCAAAAACCGGGACGGCGCACAATGCCGTCCCGGTTTTGTTATAGAAGATAGGTTTCGATTGCCTTGGCCGCACCGTCCTGGACATTGGTATCCGTGACGGCCATGGCGCTCTGCTTGACGAAGTCCGGAGCATTGCCCATTGCCACCGAAAATCCCGCCGATTGCAGCATGGAAAGATCGTTGTCGCTGTCTCCCATGGCAAGGGTCTGCTCCGGCGGAATTTGCAGAAGCCGACACAGCGCCCTCAGGGTTTTGCCCTTGGAGGCTTCCGGATGGGTAATCTCCAGGCTGTTTGATCCGCACCAGACTGCCTGGATGGGCAATTCAGACAGGGCCTGCAAAACCCGATCCTTTTTCTCCGCCTCCACAACGGGCAGATTGACTTTATCCGCCCTACCTCCAAAATCAGCAGCAAAACCGGAAGCATCTTCCGAAATCACACCGAATTGGGGCAAAATGGTATGGACATGGTGGGGAATCTTCTGGGCGTATGGCTGCTGCATCTGCCAGCTTTTCCGGGTCAGGTACAGCTGGTTTTGGGCAGAAATTTCCAGGGGCAGTTCAAGGGTATCCGCCAGGTCTATCAGATCCTGAATGGTCTGCCGGGGCAGGTAATATCCCAGCACACATTCCCCCGTATCCATACGGCGAATCTCACTTCCGTCACATACGATGGCGTAGCGCAGCCAGTCATGTTTTTCTTTCAGCACCGGCGGAAGCATGGCATAGGGACGTCCGGTGGTGGGCACAACCAGAATCCCCCGGCGGTGCAGCTGCTCCAGTGCGGTCATCAGCCGGGGAGAAAAAGAAACGCCGTCCGGCTGCAGAGCAGTTCCGTCCAAATCCATGGCAAGCAGAGAAAATTTCATGGTATACTCCTTCTATTGTCTAAAAAAACAGGTCACGGCCCTGAGGGACTGTGACCTGTTTGGGGTTATGCTTTGGTCAGGACAAAGCGCTGGCCATTTTTCACACAGTCCGCCAGCAATCCATAGCCGGGCTTCACGGTGCCGATCACGTTGACCCGGGTATCCCCAGGCAGATCCGCACGCAGAAGCTGAACCTCACCGGTATAGCGGCCATAGCCTTCGTTATCCACCGTAATGCAGCCTTTGGTTCTGGCAACGCAGCAATCCGGCACAATGGTCTGTCCCTGGCAGGAATACTCCCGGGACTCGGCAAACCGGATCACCGACGCCGGAGAATCCGGGCGGCAGGTAAAGACTCTGCCGTACAGGCTGTGCCAGGATTCTTCCAGATAGGCGGGAATTTCCCAGATACCTTCCCGCTCATAGCGCTGAATCCGGGCAAGTTCCCGATCGGACAGGGCCGGGTCTCCCAGAAAAATGCCGTCCACCTGGAAGTTTGCCTTCAAATCCGCGTAGCAGACAGAGGGCGGCAGGAAGCGGTGGTGCTG
>USHP01000331.1 GCA_900554625.1 uncultured Eubacteriales bacterium
CGGCATACGAGATTGCCTCTTGTCTCGTGGGCTCGGAGTGTGTATAAGAGACAGCTTTGACGACTGCCTGAAACTGCTGCTGGAATTTGTCAGCACGCCGTACTTCACAGAAGAAAGTGTGGCAAAGGAGCAGGGAATCATCGACCAGGAAATCGGCATGAACGAGGATGCCCCGGACAGCCGGGTGTTTGAAAATCTGATGCAGGCGCTGTATCATGCCCACCCCATCCGGGTGCCCATTCTGGGAACCTCCGCTACCATCCGGGAGATCACACCCCAGGTGCTGGAAACCTGCCACCGAGCCTTCTATACCCCGGAGAATATGTTGCTGTGCGTCATCGGCGATGTAGAGCTGGAGCAGGTAGTGAAGATTGCCCGGCAGGTGCTGGGCACCGAGCACCGCCCGGCAGGGGTAAAGCAGTACTCCTGGCAGGAGGACATGACCCGGCCCAAGGAAGAAGTTCAGCTTTCCATGGAAGTTGCCATGCCCATGTTCAGCCTGGGCTTCAAGTGCGAAAGCCTGGGCAAGGGCGCTCAGGCCATTCGGGAGGAAATGGTGGCAGATCTGGCAGCGGAGGCCCTGTTCGGAGAATCTTCCGAACTTTACCTGAAGCTTTACGAGGAAGGTCTGATTGACTCGTCCTTTGGCGGCGGGTTTGAAACCGTGGACGGCTGCGCCATGTTGCTGTGTTCCGGTGATTCCGACGATCCCCATGCCGTCCGGGATGCCATCCTGGCCCAGGGAGAAAAGCTCGCTGCCCAAGGGCTGGAAGAGGATGCCTTCCTGCGGATGAAGCGCAGTGCTCTGGGCCGCCGGATTCGAGGACTGGACAGCTTTGACGCCACCTGTTTCCGGGTCTGCGCCTACCACTTCTCGGACTTTGACTATTTCCGCTTCCCGGAAATCTACCGGGATATCCAGGCGAAGGAAATCTGTGGTTTCCTGGGCCGGGTGGTGCGGGCCGACCGGTGCAGCCTGTCCATCATCAACCCGATTTCTGAGCATGTAGGAGGATGAAGCAATGAATATAAGTCAATACAGCACCATTTCCTTCCCGTCCTTGGGAATTGAAATCAACCCGCCCCAGGTGCTTTCCCTGGGGCCGGTGGACATCCATCTGTATGGCCTGGTCATTGCCCTGGGACTGATGCTGGCGGCAGTGTACGGCATGCGCCGTAGCAAAGAGTTCGGACTGACGGAGGACAACATTCTCGACGGCGTTCTGTGGATTACCCCCTTTGCCATTGTCTGCGCCCGGGCCTACTATGTGGCCTTTACCTGGGAGCACTATTCCCGCAACCCCATTTCCGTTCTGTACATCTGGGAAGGCGGCCTTGCCATCTACGGCGGCGTTCTGGGAGCAATCCTGGGCATGTGGGTGTTCTGCCGGGTGAAAAAGCTGAAATTTGCGGCGGTGCTGGATCTGGTGCTGCTGGGATTTCTCATTGGTCAGTCCATGGGCCGGTGGGGCAACTTCTTCAACCGGGAGGCCTTCGGCGCACCCACCGATTCCTTCTTCCGGATGGGACTGTACAACACGACGACCGGTGCCTGGGAGTATTACCACCCCACCTTCCTGTATGAATCGGTGTGGAACCTGATCGGTCTGGGGCTGCTGCATGTGCTGTCGAAGAAGCGGCGCTATGACGGTCAGATTGCCCTGGGCTATGCCGCCTGGTACGGTCTGGGCCGGGCCTTTATTGAAGGCCTGCGGATGGACAGCCTGTACTGGGGTCCCTTCCGGGTCAGCCAGGTGCTGGCAGCCCTGAGCTGTCTGGCAGCGGTGGGGATTTTGCTGTGGCAGAGCTTCCGCCCCCATGATTTGAACGATCTTTATGTAAACCAGGTCGCCCAAAGGGCAGCCCAGGAGCAAAAAAGCGAATAATCTCAGAAAGCCGGAGGAAGAAACTCCGGCTTTGTTTTTTGTGATTGGATGATAGACCTTTTCACCAATTTTCCGAATCGCTCCTTGTGAAATATGCAGAACTTTCAAAATCTGCCATTTTTCCGTTGCACTTTTATGCAGATTGCGCTATACTCAATGCATGGAACGATTGGAATCGTTTCCAAATTTCACGGTCCGACATGTTCGGACAAAATAGGAGGAAAAACAATGAAAAAGCTGATTGCTGTGCTGTTGGCTCTGGTCATGGTTTTGGGTCTGGCTGCCTGCGGCGGTACCACCACCACTGAGACCAAGGCACCTGCCGCTACTGGCGCTGCGGGTGAAACCCAGGCTGCTGCCAATACCCCTGCCGGCGAAGGCCGTGTGTATTATCTGAACTTCAAGCCCGAAGCTGACGCTGCTCTGCAGGAGCTGGCTGCTATGTACACCGAGCAGACCGGCGTGCCCGTCAAGGTTG
>USHP01000332.1 GCA_900554625.1 uncultured Eubacteriales bacterium
GGGGGTATACTATCTGGTGATTGGCCTGGGAATCTTTCTGGCGTCACTGTACATTGCCTTTTCCAAATACGGCGATATCGTTCTGGGGGGACAGGAGGAAAAACCGCAATACTCCTTCTTTACCTGGGGCAGTATGATGTTTACGGCAGGATTGGCAGCGGATATTCTGTTTTACTCCTTTTCGGAGTGGATTCTCTACGCTGCGGACCCCCACATTGCCCAGCTGGGCAGTATGCAGACCTGGGCCAGTGTCTATCCCATTTTCCACTGGAGCCTGATTCCCTGGAGTTTTTATCTGGTTCTGGCTGCAGCCTTCGGTTTTATGCTCCATAACCGGAACCGGTCCCGCCAGAAGTTCTCGGAAGCCTGCCGTTCCATTCTGGGAAAGCATACCGACGGCGCGGCGGGAAGGCTGATCGACTTGCTGGCAGTCTTTGCGCTGCTGGCAGGAACGGCTACCACATTCAGCCTGGCAACGCCTTTGATGGCCAATGTGATCTGTACCTTATTTGGTGTGAATTGGGATCGCAATGCCGTCACCATTGTGATTTTGCTGCTGACTTGCCTGGTGTATACCTATTCTCTGCTGCACGGAATCAAGGGAATCGGCCTGCTGGCCAAGACGTGCATCTATCTGTTCCTGACCCTGCTGGGATTTGTCTTAGTTTTTGGGGGAGAGGCAAAGTATATTGTGGAAACCGGATTTTCCGCGCTGGGTACCATGGTGCAGCACTTTTTTGAGCTGGCTACCTTTACGGACCCCCAAAGAAGTACTTCTTTTCCTCAGAACTGGACGATTTTTTACTGGGCGTACTGGATGGTGTGGTGCATTGCTGCTCCGTTTTTCATTGGTTCCATCTCCCGTGGGCGCACCATCCGGCAGACAATCCTGGGAGGATACGGTTTCGGCGTTGGCTCTACCATCATCAGTTTTGTGATTCTGGGCAACTATTCCCTGGAAAAGCAGGTGTCCGGGGAAATGGACTTCCTGGCGGATTACCTTCGGTCCGGCGACCTGTACGGGGTGATTATGGAAATGATTCAGACCCTGCCCTGGGCGCCCTTTGTTCTGGGACTGCTGCTTGTAACGATGATTGCGTTTTACGCCACTTCCTTTGATGCCATTGCACTCATTGGTGCCTGCTACAGCTATCACAGACTGGAAAACGGCGCTCAACCTCACAAGATGATTCAGCTGATGTGGTGCATCCTGCTGATCCTGCTGCCGATTGTGCTGGTATTTTCCGAAAGTTCCATGCAGAATTTGCAGTCGGTGAGCATTATCGCCGCATTTCCCATCGGTGCGGTCATTGTTTTCATAACCGCCAGCTTCCTAAAAGATGCCCGTGGTTTTTGGAAAGAAAAAACACAATAGAAAAATTCCCCGCCAGTGAAAACTGGCGGGGAATTTCCATGTACGCTTATTTTAAGGCAACACCGCATAATGGGGTAAGGAGATTCGGAGAGAGATTTTGACCCGAGCGAAAGTATGGAAAATGCGGGAATACTGGATGTATTTCCCATTTTTCATGCTGCACGATTGGGGCAAAAGATCCGCCGAAGCCCGCAGCTCCCATTGTGCGGTGTTGCCTTAAGCAATGGGTTCAAAGTCAGCAGCACCGTGCTTGCACAGGGGGCAGACGATATCATCGGGCAGGGTGTCGCCTTCGTAGACCCAGCCGCACACCTTGCAGACGAAGCCCTTCTTACCCTCGGTCTGGGGCTTTGGCTTGACGTTGTTCTGATAGTAGGTGTAGCTCATGGTCTCCCGGTCGGAAATGACCCGGGCCTCGGTGACGGAGCAGATGAACATGCCGTGGGTATCCAGATCCACATAGCTCTCAACCTTCAGGCTCATGAAGGAGTTGATGTACCGGGGCAGGAACCGCAGGCCGTTGTCGGAGCGCAGCTCTTCGATGCCGGCGAACTTGTCGGCGGTACGGCCGCTCTGGAAGCCGAAGTTCTGGAATACGGAGAAGGGGGCGGAAACATCCAGGCAGTTGACGTTCATAACGCCGGTCTGCTTGATGATGTGGTGGGAGTAGTTAGCCTTGTTGATGGTCACGGCGACCCGGTTGGGGGTGTTGGTGACCTGGGAAACGGTGTTGACAATCAGACCGTTGTCCTTATTGCCGTCGTTGGAGGTTACCACATACAAGCCGTAGCCAATGTTGAACAGGGCGGTCAGGTCGTTCTTGTTGGCGGTGGCGTCGTGCTGAGCCAGATAGTCCATGCACAGTTCCTGAGCCAGAGCCTCGATCTGGGCCTTGCTCTCATCGTTCATAGAAGACAGAATCCGCACGGTGGTGTCGGTGAAGGTCAGGTTCTTGCTGCCTTCAAACATCTTGCAC
>USHP01000333.1 GCA_900554625.1 uncultured Eubacteriales bacterium
CCCTTGGGGTCATTCCAATGGGCGAAGCCCAAAGGTGCGATTTCCCGATTCAGATACTCTGCAACCGTCCGGAACTTGGGTGCCATGATGGCAGCGTGGCCTTTCATGATTTCCAGGGTGTGAGCCTTGTTCTTCAGGTAGCGAACATGGCGCAGCTGATTGACCTTGTCATAGGAAATCATCTGGATGCCGAAAATATCGGTGAAATACTTGATATTTGCCTCACTGGCAGCCATGCAGCTGATTCCGCCGCCGGCAAAGGTAATCTTGGATGTGGAAGCGAACTCATAGACCATGTCGGGCCGACCGGCCTGGGCACACAGGGAGATAATGTCGGGGAAGGGGACATAGTCGCCTTCGAACTCATGGATGCAGTAAGCATTGTCCCAGATAATGGCAAAGTCCGGAGCAGCGGGCTTCAGATTGGCAAAGCGCTGAATGGTCTCCTGGGAGAAAATAATGCCGTCAGGGTTGGAGTACTTGGGAACCGTCCAGATCATCTTGACCTGGGGATCTTTTACATATTCCTCCACCATATCCATGTCCGGGCCGGTGGGGGTCATGGGAATGGTAATCAGCTCCGCACCGTAGAATTCACCAATCTGGAAATGCCGGTCATAGCCGGGAGCAGGGCAGAGGAACTTGACTTTCTCTTCCTTGCACCAGGGACGGGGGCTGTGCAGCAGACCATGGCTGAATGCACGGGCCACCACATCAAACATCATATTCAGGGATGCGGCGCCGCCTACGAACACTTCCGAAGGCTTGCAGCCCAGTACATCGGCCCAGTAGGCCCGAGCGCAGGGAATACCTGCCAGTTCACCATAGTTACGGGCGTCGATACCACCGTCAATACAATCTTCCGGTGTCTGCAGCATGGTCAAAATGCCGCTGACCATGTCCAGCTGTGCCTTGGAGGGCTTGCCGCGGGCCATGTTCAGGTTCAGTCCCTGGGACTTACAATGCTCAAAGTCTGCCAGAACACGCTGGTATTCACGTTCCAATTCTTCGGTGGTCATGCAAGAGTAGGGGGTCACGTCCATCATCCTTTCTGGGATTTTCTATATTTTCTTGGCTTATTATATGCTTGCAGAAGAAAAAATGCAATATCATATTGCCAGAAATTTCATTTTTGAAGCCAGAAATGAAGAAATTGGAGGATTGCACAAACAAGCGCCGCGCCGGGAAAAGTTTTTTCGACACAATCACTCCTTGCTTTTTTTGCCAAGCTTGCATACAATTTATACAGATAAAGTAAGGGGAAACGGAACTTTTAATGGAAATTCCCGACCTTTTCCCTGGAAAAGTAGGCAATCAATTGCCCCGTCCCTTTATAGAACTGGAAAGGATGTGCCCAATGAGTGATGTTTTGAATGTCCCGGAAATCTTTGGCAGCGATGTTTTCAATGAAGCGACCATGAAGCAGCGTTTGCCGGCGGATGTTTACCTGGCCTGGAAACACTGCGTTACCACCGGCTCTCAGCTGCCGTTGGATGTGGCCAACGAAATTGCGGAGGCCATGAAGGTCTGGGCTACCCAGAAGGGTGCCACCCATTACACCCACTGGTTCCAGCCGATGACCGGAATTACGGCGGAAAAACATGATTCCTTCATTTCTCCTACCGGCGACGGACGGGTAATTATGGAATTTTCCGGCAAAGAGCTGGTCCGTGGTGAGCCGGATGCCAGTTCTTTCCCCTCCGGCGGTCTGCGGGCAACTTTTGAAGCCCGGGGCTATACCGCCTGGGACCCTACCTCCTGCGCTTTTGTCAAAGATGGCAGCTTGTATATCCCCACCTGCTTCTTCTCCTACACGGGCCAGTCTCTGGATAAGAAAACCCCGCTGCTGCGCTCCATCGATGAGGTTTCCCGGGAAGCAGTGCGGATTCTGCGGCTGTTCGGCGACGAGGAAACCCAGCGGGTCATTCCCTCCGTTGGCGCAGAGCAGGAATACTTCCTGCTGCCCAAGGACCTGTATGCCCAGCGGGAGGACTTGCGCCTGACCGGCAGAACCCTGTTCGGCGCTCAGCCGCCTAAGGGTCAGGAATTGGATGACCACTATTTCGGCACCATCCGTACCCGGGTATCCTCCTTTATGAAGGACCTGGATGAGCAGCTGTGGCGCCTGGGTATTCTCAGCAAGACCAAACACAACGAAGGCGCACCCTGCCAGCACGAACTGGCTCCCATCTACACCGATGTGAATACTGCCTGCGACGCCAACCAGCTGATTATGGAGATTATGAAAAAGTGTGCTGCCAAGCATAACCTGGTCTGCCTGCTTCATGAAAAGCCCTTTGATGGTGTCAACGGTTCCGGTAAGCACAACAACTGGTCCTTGTCTACAGAC
>USHP01000334.1 GCA_900554625.1 uncultured Eubacteriales bacterium
GCATTGACGCAGTCTTCAACCACAGCGCCCAGAGCTGCATCCAGCTCCTTTTGGGGGCAGTCGTGCTGATACTGACCAACGCCAATAGCCTTGGGGTCAATTTTGACCAGTTCTGCCAGGGGGTCCTGAAGCCGCCGGGCAATGGAAACCGCCGAACGCAAATTCACATCATAATCCGGGAATTCCGCAGCGGCCAGGGGAGAGGCAGAGTAAACGGAAGCACCTGCTTCGTTAACGATCATGTAACTGGCATCGGGGAAGGACTGCAGCAGCTCCACAGTCATGGCTTCCGTTTCCCGGGAAGCGGTACCGTTACCGATGGCGATGTGCTTGACCCCATGCTTGCGCATCAGGCGGGAGAGAATTTCAATGGCTTCCTGCTTTTTGTGCTGGCTGAAGGTGGGATAGACCACAGTGGTGTCCAGCACCTTGCCGGTGGCGTCTACAATGGCTACCTTGCAGCCGTTACGGTATCCGGGGTCCAAGCCCATGGTGACAAAGCCTTTTACCGGCGGCTGCATCAGCAGCGGTTTCAGGTTCAGTGCGAAGTTATGGATGGCACCGGCGTAGGCCCGGTCGGACAGTTCGCTGCGGACTTCCCGCTGAATGGAGGGGAAAATCAGCCGCTCATAGGCATCTTCTGCCGCTGTCCGGACAAAGGCGGAAACCTGCATGGTGGGCTTCAAAGCTGCCCGGCAGACCAATGCAGCGCCCTCGTTTCCGGGCAATGTCACATCGGGTTTGAGGATGCCTTCCTTTTCGCCACGGTTCATTGCCAGAATCTGGTGATCCAGAAGCCGGGAAATGGGCTGGGAGAAATCGTAGTACAGCTTGTACACGCCCTCCTCTTCCGCACCCTCGTCAGCCTTGCACACAAAGATGCCCCGGCGCATTACCAGGTCCCGCAGTGCCTTGCGGATGTCGGCATCGTCGGACAGGTCTTCTGCAATGATGTCATTGGCACCCTGCAGGGCTTCCTCCACGGTGTTAACACCCTTTTCCGGGTCTACAAAAGATGCTGCCAGTGCAGCCGGGTCTTGTCCGTCCTGGGCAAAAATCGCCTGGGCAAGAGGCTCCAGCCCCTTTTCCCGGGCCATGGAACCACGGGTGCGCCGCTTTTGCTTGTAGGGACGGTACAGGTCTTCCACTTCCGTCATGGTAGCGGCATTGTCAATGGCCTGAGAAAGTTCCTCGGTGAGCTTGCCTTGATTTTCAATGGATTTTTTTACTTCCTCCCGGCGCTGCTGTAGGGAGCGCAGATAAGTCAGCCGGGTTTCCAGATTCCGCAATGTGGTATCATCCATGGCGCCGTGAAGCTCTTTGCGGTAGCGTGCGATGAAGGGAATGGTGTTTCCTTCATCCATCAGATTTACCACGTTTTCAACATATTCCAGTTTCTGCCCCAATTCCTGGGCCAGAATTTCCGTAATGGATTGCATATGGGATTCTCCTTTAAGCAGTATCGGAGGTTATTCTATCACAGAATCAGCCAAAAGAAAAGGGAGAAAACCGGGAAAGCACCCTAAGCAGGGGAGAAACCCACTTGACAATCCCATCCGGCGGCGTTATAATTGCCACAGTTATGGGCCCGTAGCGCAGCTGGGAGCGCATTACATTCGCATTGTAGGGGTCGGGAGTTCGAATCTCCTCGGGTCCACCAAAAGATGCAGGTACCTTGTGAAGGTGCCTGCATTTTTTATATGCTCGAGAGGAGATTCGAACCATTTAATGCAGCAGCACTATGATTTGCTTCCCAACGGGAAGCAAATGCAGCGAATCTCCTCGGGTCACCCCAAAAAACAGACACCTGGCAGAGGTGTCTGTTTTTTATATGTATACGCACAAAAGGAAATTTGAACAATTCAATGCAGAAGTCCTATGGGATACTGCCTGGTGTCGGTCGGAAGACGGCAATCACTTTTTCCTACATTTGCACAGCCGCCGATATCCCCAGATGCAAAAGCCAACAACAGCTGCTGTCAAACCAACCTCCAGAAGAAAAGTGAGCCAGTTTGTGCTTGTTGTGACAAAAATTGCGGTAGGCCCGTCCGCACCGCCGATGATGCCCACAGAGCTTGCCATGTTTGGCATCCTTGCATAAATTGCCATAGCTGCGGAAAAAATGAGGACATACACAACACCCAATAGCTTGATGCCAAAATAAATTCCCAAAACCGCAAACACGAATCGCCAGGGGCTTTTTCGGTAGGCAAACTCCTGCATTTGTTCATTCAACTCGGCTGCCACCTTCTTGAGGTCTCCCAGTTCGGCATAGATTTCTTCGTCGGTCTGCCCGGCCTCCCGACGGGCGGCAATGGAGCTTCCAAAGTCACTCATC
>USHP01000335.1 GCA_900554625.1 uncultured Eubacteriales bacterium
TTTTTCGTTCCAGAAAACCGGCAGATACCAGCTTTTCCAAAATACCGGCACGGGTTGCCGGTGTCCCCAGACCTTTTCGCTCGGCATCCTCCGGCATATCCTCTTTTCCGGCAGTCTCCATCGCGGACAATAGGGTGTCCTCCGTAAAGTGCTGGGGCGGACTGCTTTTGCCTTCTTTGACGATTGCAGCAGCAACCGAAAGGGTCTGTCCTTCGGTCAGCTCCGGCAGGGCTTTCTCTGCGCCATCTTTTTTTGGCTCCGTATCCTTCATTTTGGCACGGTAAGCGTCCTCCAGTGCTTTCCATCCGGGGTGCTTCACCGTTTTTCCTTTGGCGGTAAACTCCCCACCGGCACACGCTGCAATCACAACGGTTTCCGAATAGATATGGGGCTGGGCTACGGCGCACAGCAGACGCAGGGCCACCAGCTCCAGCACTGCTTTTTCTCCCGCAGGAAGGGCAGAAAGGTCTGCATCCTTGAGATTTCTGGTAGGGATTACTGCGTGGTGGTCGGTTACTTTCTTATCGTTGATGACCGTCTGCGGATCACAGGTAATGGCGATCCCTTTGCGAAACGGCATAGCATTGGCAACCAGATTCACCAGCACCGGCAGGCTGTCTGCCATATCGCCAGTCAGATAGCGGCTGTCAGTACGGGGATAGGTGCAGAGCTTCTTTTCATACAGGCTTTGCAGATAGTCCAGGGTCTGCTGGGCTGTAAATCCAAGCAGGCGGTTGGCATCTCTTTGCAGAGTAGTCAGGTCATAAAGGGCAGGCGGCTTTTCGGACTTTTCCTTGCACTCCACCTTTTTGATCGTGACAGCTGCACCCTGGCAGGCTTCTTTCAGCTGCTCGGCAGCGGTCTTATCCGCCATGCGCTCCCCGGATACGGTAAGACCGGGCAGCTCCAGCGCCACGGTATAAAAGGGAACCGGCTTAAAGGTGTCGATCTCAGCTTCCCGCTGGACAATGAGCGCCAGCGTTGGGGACATAACGCGCCCGATGTTGAGTGTGCGGTGATACAGCACGGAAAAAAGCCTTGTGGCATTGATCCCCACCAGCCAGTCGGCCTTGGCACGGCAGAGGGCAGCATCCCGAAGTCCGTCATAGTCCGCACCGGGGCGCAGATTTGCAAAGCCCTCCCTTATGGCGGAGTCCTCCATCGAAGAAATCCAGAGCCTTTTCATCGGCTTTTGGCAGCCTGCCAGCTCATAGACGCTGCGGAAGATCAGCTCGCCCTCGCGTCCGGCGTCGCAGGCGTTTACCACCTCGGTCACATCCGGGGCGTTCATCAGCTTTTTCAGAATGTCGAACTGCTTTTTCTTGTCCGCACCCACCACCATCTGCCAATGTTCCGGCAGGATGGGCAGGTCATCGTAACGCCACTTGGCATAGTCGAGGTTATAAGCGTCGGCATCCGCCAGACCGGCCAGATGGCCCACGCACCAGCTGACGCGCCAGCCGTTTCCTTCCAGATACCCGTCTTTGCGGGCCGTAGCTCCCAGCACGGCAGAGAGTGACTGGGCGACTGAGGGTTTCTCAGCAATCACTAAGCGCATCTTCATCCACCTCCCAATCAGTATCGCCAAACGCCGTTTTGGACATCTTCTTGGAAACCGGCTCATACAAAAGGAAATCCAGCTCCACGTTATAGTAACCGTGATACAGTTCTGCCAGGATGTCGTTTACAATCACGCGGCACACATCAATGATCCTGGCCTTGTTCTGACAGGCCAGCTTGTATTTCTGGTAGCGGCAGAAATACTCCGGCTTCGGGTCCTGCTTTTTGCCGTTCTCCTGCATGAGAATGTCCACTGCGTCAGGCTCATCCTCACCCGTACAGTATCCCAGCACATCCAGAAGCGTCGGAAAGCTCCGCTCATCATAAGGGGCTTCTTCCACCAGCAGGCCGATGCAGGAGGCCAGCAAGAGTTTTGTCATTTCCCGTTCTGTCTCCGTCAGTGCCTGAAAGACCGCCTTTTCCTTCGGAACAATCCGTTCCTCGATAAAATCCATCACATCGCCCCGGTGCAGCAGGCGCAGAGAATCCATGCACAGGGCCGGAGTCAGATAGTAATCGGTATCTTCTTCCTCATCGTCAAAAAAGTAGGGTTCGGGTTCTGTCTTGTTTTTCTTTTTCATGCGGCTGCGAATCCGGGAGCATACATCTTCCGCACAGACAAAGCACAGATAGGCCGCATCAAACACCAGAATCGCCTTAACGGCTGTCTTAAAAATCTTCATTTTGATTTTCTCCTTTCATTGAGCCAGCGGGCCATTTCCCGATGGCAGAAGCCTACACAGGGCTGACCATAATTCCCGCAGCCATAACAGGGG
>USHP01000336.1 GCA_900554625.1 uncultured Eubacteriales bacterium
GCGTCGGGGGATGTGACCCGTCCTTCCCGCACCAGGTTTTCCGGCAGCTGCTGGATTGCCATTTGCTTGACCTGGCCGTTGCTGAGCAAGACCATTTTCACCGTGTCGCTGCCTACTTCAATACCGATCATCTTTCCTGCCATTTCAGAACCTCCCTGCCGCCGGGCGGCAATGTGTTGAAAATATATGCACACCCCCGGCAGGCCGGAGGTGGTGCTTCGGAACCGGGGCCGCTCAGAACAGCCCCAGATACCAGCTGCAAATTTCCTGACCGAACAGCAGCGTCAGCCAGGCGGCGCCGGCGATTGCCGGGCCAAAGGGAATGGGAAAGCCTGTTTTCCAGCACCGGCAGCGGTTCCATTGCCCTGACCATGGGCTCAGAAGCTCTGGAAACCCAGCCCTTTGGCTACACCTGTGACGATGGATACGGCTTTACTCTGGCCCCCGGCGGTGAAAACGCACAGCTGCATCTGTACCTGCCGGCCAGTGTCACCAAATCCTCCGTCACCACTGCGGTACAGGTGGTGGTGAACGGCAACACCTCCACCGAGACAGAGGCCAAAACACAAACCATCACCATCAGCTGGCAGGCTCCGGTGGTACGAAAAGGAGACAGCGAATGAAACGTTGGATTGCTTCTGTAAAACAGAAACGGGGAGAAACCTTGGTCGAATCCATGGCGGCCATTCTGGTATTCACCCTGGCATCGGTGCTGTTCCTGTCAACGGTCACCACCGCCGCCAACATCAACCGTACCGCCCGGGATGCAGATGAGGATTTCGTCCGGCAGCAGGAAAAGCTCGAACTGCCTCCGGACAGCACAGACACCAACGGCAGCGTAAAGATCACGGTGAACAGCAAGGATCTTGCCACCTCCAACGTGATTGTCGTCCGCCCGGGAGCAGAAGGAGAGGAGTCGTTCTATGCCTACTACACGCCCTGAACAAGTTCGTTCTGGCCGAAAAAAGAGCGGCTTTACCATGGTGGAAATGCTGGCCTCCCTGCTGATTCTGGCGCTGATGGCCGCAGGAATGAGCGGCGGCATGTCCGCAGCGCTGAATGTGTACCAGGATTCCGTATTTGAATCCGACAGCACCTCCATGGCAGCCACGGTCAATACCGCCTTGGAAGACCTGCTGCGCTACAGCGAGCGGATGAAACTGGCCAAGGATCAGCCCGGCGAACATTTCCGCACCTTTTCCGGTCTGACCCTGCCGGCAGACGATGAACCCGGAGCCGTGAACTTTGTGTTTACCAATCTGGAATATGCCCTGGTGGATGCCTATTTCTACACCCCTGCCAGTGACCAAGGGACATCTTCCGGGGTTATCCAGCTGAAGACCCTGGGTGATGACACCTCCCGGGATCTGCTGAACAAGGGCGCCTATCCCAATCTGGAAATCACCAACCTGCGTGTTGAATACAAATCCACCGACCAGGTCTATCAGATTTCCTACACAATCTGCAGCACCCTGGACGCAGAACTGACCAAGGAAGGGAAATGCACCGTCCGTCTGCTGAATCCTCTGGAAGAAGAGGAAGAGACATAAAAAACGTTCCGCCCCTGTGAAAACCATATCTCCCCCCTGAGGTCACCGTCTCAGGGGGGAATCCTTTTCCGGGAAAAGAAATCAGCATAACGCCGGGTAAAAGGGAAGTTTCTCCGGAATTTTGGTAAAAAAGGAACTGGGATTCAGCCTTGCAAAATGGCCGGATAGATGGTATAATGCATTAGGAATTATATATGTTTTAAAATATTTTACTCGATAGATATTTTACATAATGGGGAGGTGGTTTCCATCAGCAATCGATTTCTCAGGAAACGCAAAACACGTTTACATATTATCCTGCGATACTGCCTGATCGTCGTGCTGTCCGTCACCATTCTGGGACTGCTGACAATGGGCATTCTGGGGTCATCCCAGATGGCCATGGCCTGTTCAGACGATCTTCTGCCCGATGCTCCGGAGCAGGCCACTGTCTCCACCACCCCTGCCACGACCGCCCCGACTCTGCCGGAACCGGTCAAGCAGACAGAGCCCACAGAGCAGGAGCAAACCCTGGAAACGGTGCCGGAAGAAACGGAGCCGGAACAGACCGAGCAGACCCAGCCCACCCAGGAAGCCACTCAACCGGCAAACGCCCCCTTCCTGACCTCCATGGCTGCCCAAGCCCTGGAAGATTCCCAGCCGGCTCAGGTACCGCTGTACTTCCAAACCGATTACCCCAATACCCGCTACGGCAGCGGCACCATCGAATCCAGCGGCTGCGGCATTACCTCTCTGGCCATGGTGGCAACCTACCTGACCGGTCACGAGTACCT
>USHP01000337.1 GCA_900554625.1 uncultured Eubacteriales bacterium
CAGAGGACTTAAACAACGGTATCCTGGGCGTGATGAACGGGCTGGCGGCGGATATGCAGTCCGCAGTCCCCTCGAACTTTGCCTTTGACGCGGGCGGGACACTCCGCTCCGCAGCCGGCGGCATGGGCAGCGGTGGCGCTTCCTTCGGGACCCTCATCACCATCCAGCAGATGATCGTCCGCAGCGAGGACGACATCCGCAGGATTTCCCAGGAACTTTATAATCTCATGCAAGTCGGCTCCCGCGCACAGGGCCGCATCATTACAGCCTAAGAGGAGGTGGGATTTATGGGCTTTCAATACAACGGAATTACTTCTCAATCCATGAGCGTCAAGGCCCATCTTACCGGCTGGCAGATGGTTCCCACTCTTCGGAGCAACACGGAAATCGTTCCCGGCAAAGCGGGTCTTGCGGACTTTGGGGCCGACAGCGGCGAGCGGTACATCGATGTTTCCTGCAATGTCTATCCGCAGAAAACCTTTGCCGGTTTGGTGGCAGTTTTAGATCGGGCGGCGGCATGGTTAGACCCTACGGTGGGGACAAAACAGCTTGTACTGGACGATGTGCCGGACCGGTATTTTATGGCCCGGCTTTCCGATACGGTGGACTGTGAACGGCTCCTGCGGTCGGCCGGTTCCTTTACCCTCCGTTTTCTTTGCCCTGACCCTTACGGATACGCGCTGGATGATGAAACCTTTACCCTCTCCCAAGCGGGTGAGCATGAGGTGGAGCGTGAAATCGGAAACACAGACTCCGAGCCGGTGTATTCTCTGCAAGGAACAATTTCCTCCGGCGCGGTTGTACTGACGACCAATGGAGAAAACCTGCGAGTGGTTGGCCCGCTGGCTGCGGGGGAAGTGCTGGTAATCGACACCGGCATGGTCACAGCCAAAGTGACGGACAGCGCGGGCAATACCCTGCGAAACGGCCTACCCTGTTTGGAGGAGCTGAATTTCCCGGTACTGCGCCGGGGTGTGAATAAGGTTGAAATCGCGGTTGAAGGCAGCGCCGTTTTTACCGAACTTCACATACAGGCAAAGAGCCGATGGAGGTAAGCAATGGCAGTAAAAACTACTTTGACTGCGCAGGAGGACTTTACCGGGGAATTTCCATCTGCATGGGCAGGCTCCGGCCTCTGGCGCTTTAACGAGTCCGAACCGGACAGCAACGACCGGCTGATGGATTCTTCCGGCAATGGCCGGGATTTCAATATTATCAACTGGAGCGGCACCACGGCAAACCTGCTGGAAGGCTGGCGTGGACATTATTTCCGCTTCAACATCAATAACCCAACCTCGGAGAAAACATATCTTCAAGCCGTAAACGACGGCTCGATTTTCTCCTCGCTGGGGGAACGGATTGTGGTGGGCGGCTGGATGAACCCCACCATTTACTCGGTAGGCAATACCTTCTGCCCTATTTTTAACACAAGGCAGGGGCCGGGCCAGCCGATCCTGTATCTTTCGCTGTATTCCGGGCGGCCCCGCCTAATGCTCTATAATTCCTCCGGCTCCCTGATTTTGGACGAGTCGGTAACGCCTCCATTTTCTCTGGTAAACAACGGCTGGTATTTCCTCGCCGCTGTGATCGAACCGGACGCATACAAAGCCTGCTATGTGGTAGGCGACCGCAGCACCGGTACAGTCTGGATTTCAAACGAGCTGACGATTGAGGGTGAACTGAACCGTTCCTGTACCGCCGACCTTATCATGGGGATGCACGCTGACACCTATTATTACGCAGGCGGCTTTGATGATTGGTTTCTGGATACGGATTCTTCTTTGACTGCCGAAGATCTGGCGGAATATTTTAAGGCCACCCTGTTTGCCAACGGTGGAGATATGTCCGGTGACGTGGATGCGCTCACCGAGCCGGGGAGCGTTACCCTTAGAAGCTCGGACGGAGCCTATCCGTCCAGCGGGCAGCTTATTACAAAAGCGGCGGCCTGCGCCCTTTCCGGTTCGGGCCGGGTATCGGTAAATAGTGAATACACAGCAGGCGTGACCTTCATTGAGCAGGTGGAAACCTCCACGTCGGATGATTTGGAGGAATGGTCGGCATGGCAGGCTATCGGCACCAGCGGTGAGCTGCAATCCCCGAACCGGCAGTATATTCGTTTCCGGGTAACGCTTGCCACAGATGATCTATCGCTTACCCCGAAGGTACTGGAAATCCAGCTCCACGATATACCGAAGGCTCCCTATGAAAAGCTGGGATTCGCCCGACCTGTGGTACTGGATGCAAACGGCGCTTGGGAAGCCGTTCTGGAAAACGCTTTTGACATTGTTGTTACCAGCGAGGTCAACGGGGCCGATA
>USHP01000338.1 GCA_900554625.1 uncultured Eubacteriales bacterium
GTACAGCCTGGCTCTGGACGAAAAACACCTGCTGCCGTTGAATCACCCCCTGGAAATCATCCTATGGGTGCTCACCGCAGCGGCAGCAGCGGCGGTGCTGGTATTTTCCTTCCGGACGGATAAAAACCTGACCCTTCGCAGCGGCCGCGGTCTGGAGCAGACGGTGGGCCATCTGATGATGGGTCTGGGCATGGTTCTGACGGTGCTGGGAACCCCCGCCAAGCTGCCCGGAGCAGTAGGAATCGCCTGGCAGGTGCTGGGATATCTGGCGCCGGTGTGCCTGGTTTTGGCCGGAGCCAGCCGGGGAACCGGCAAGCAGGTTCACTTCCTGCTGCATCTGCCCACCTGTTTGTTCCTTATGGTGCACATGGTCAACCAGTACCGCACCTGGAGCGCCGAACCCCAGCCCCAGGCCTATGTATTTGCGCTGCTTGGTTGTGTGGGACTGACCTTATTTGCTTACTACTGTACCGCATTTGACGTGGCCATGGGCAATTCCCGGATGTATGTGGGTGCTGGACTTGCCAGTTTGTACCTGTGCACCGTGAATCTGGCCAGGACGGAGTATCCCCTGCTGTACCTGGGCGGCATCGCCTGGGTGGCAACGGATCTGTGGAGCGCCGCCTTCCTGCCTGAGCCCCGGGAGCCGGAAAGGACGGCCCAAGATGATCCTGCCTGAGTATATCCTGACCTGTCTTGACGCCCTGGAAGATGCCGGATTTGCTGCTTACGCTGTGGGCGGCTGCGTCCGGGATGCTTGTCTGGGACTGCAGCCATCGGACTATGACCTGTGCACCGCCGCTCTGCCGGAGCAGACGGAGCAGGTCTTTGCCGGTCACAAGCTGGTGCTGGCGGGAAAAAAGCACGGCACCATCGGCGTCTGCACCGAAGGCGGCGTGGTGGAGATCACCACCTTCCGCACCGAAGGCAGCTACCGGGACAACCGCCACCCGGACTGGGTGGAATTCGTGCCGGAGATTGAACTAGACCTTGCCCGCCGGGACTACACCATCAACGCCATGGCCTATTCCCCCCGCCGGGGCTTTGCCGATCCCTTCGGGGGCTGGGAGGACTTGACGAGAAAGCAGCTCCGGGCGGTAGGCGACCCAGTGCGGCGGTTTTCGGAAGATTCCCTGCGGATTTTGCGGGGGGTGCGCTTTGCTGTGCGTTATGGTCTGGAAGCAGACCCGGCAACCGCCGAGGCCATGAAGCGGCAGGCACACCTGATGGACAACCTGGCCCGGGAGCGGGTCTTTGAGGAACTGTGCCGGCTGCTGCCCCTGGTGAAGGCAGAGGATCTTCTGCGCTTTGCCCCGGTGCTGGACGCTGCCATCCCGGAGCTGAAACCCCTGATGGGATTCGACCAGCACAGCCCCCACCACGCCTATGACCTGTTTACCCATGTAGCCAAGGTGACGGGCGCAGTACCCCCAACCCTTCCCCTGCGCTGGGCGGCGCTGCTGCATGACATTGGAAAAATTCCCACCTTTACCCAGGACGAAACCGGCCGGGGCCACTTTTACGGTCACGCCTCCGCAGGTGCGGAGATGGCGGAGCTGGTACTGCACCGGCTCAAAGCCCCCAAGGCGCTGACGGAGCAGGTGGTGCTGCTTATCAGCAAACACATGACCACCCTGATTCCGGAGAAAAAAGCCCTGAAACGCCAGCTGGGAAAACTGAGTTGGGAAACCCTGGAAAATCTGCTTACCCTCCAGGAAGCGGATATGAACAGCAAAGGCACCGCCACACCGGAAGATCTGGAAATTTTCCCGAAAATCCGGAGTGTTCTGGAAGAAATCCGGGAAGAAGGCGCCTGCCTGACACTGAAAGACCTGGACATTTCCGGCCATGACCTGAAAAAACTGGGGCTGGCAGGAAAGCAAATCGGTCAATGCCTGGACTACCTGCTGGAACAGGTGGTTCAGGAAACTCTGCCCAACGAAAAGCCCTCCTTGCTGGAAGGCTGCAAAGCCTGGGCAGAAGGAAAAGGAGAAACCCTATGAAAAAACGAATCCTGCCTCTGCTGCTGGCCCTTGCTCTGCTGCTTTGTGCCTGCGGCGCTGTTCCCCAGCCCCCTGCCAAAGCCGAGGGCACCCTGACGGTGCATTTTCTGGATGTAGGCCAGGCAGACAGCGCTCTGGTGGAACTGGATGGGAAATACCTGCTCATTGACGGAGGCAACCGGGAGGACAGCCAGCTGGTAGTATCCTTCCTGGAGCAGCAAGGCGTGGAAGAATTGGAAGGGGTAGTCTGCACCCACGCCCACGA
>USHP01000339.1 GCA_900554625.1 uncultured Eubacteriales bacterium
ATGTCCATTTCTCGTAAATTTCTTTTCCTGCACGATATTCAGTTGTCAAGTTTCGGTTGGAATCTCATTCATTGAGATTCCGAGAAGTTATTAGTGAATGCAGGTGACGGACAAACTCACAGAACGACTGATGCAAAACCGGTTACAACGCTGTGAACCAAAGTTTCCATCACGCATTCCTTCTGTATAGAATTCCATCTATGTCTTTTTTCATTCGCCGAAAGTTCTCCATTTTCCATTTAAAAAGTCAACACCGGGCAGGCAGCACAGCAAAGAATGCCTGTCCGGTGATTTTTCTTAAGATGCCGTCTTGGGGTTAATAGGCGTAACCTGTTGACGCACCACTACCAGGTGGAATCCCAAAGGATTGATTACAAACCCCTTGGATTGCTCAATCAGGATCTTATGCAGGTTCATAAAGGGAACCACAGCCCCGCGGAAATTTTTCTTTATATTAAACTTATTAAATTCTACCACATCGGTAAATATGGGCTGATAGGAATCCCCGTTTTTCATCTTCATAAGAGGAACCTTTTTGTCCTCCTGAACAGGAACCACATAGGTGCCCTTTCTTAAGTTGGCCAGCATTTCCTCTTCCAGTTCTTTGAGCTCCTGAGTGATGTAGCGCTCGCAGTTTGCCAGGGTTTGTTTGCGGATGTAATGCTCCGGCACCTGATCCATAAAGGACTTGGATACTTCAATATAGTAGCCGAAAACACGGTTATATCCCACTTTCAGGGTGCGGATGCCGGTTTTCTCCCGTTCGGAAGCTTCCACAGCGGCAATGGTACCGCTGCCGCCTTCCATAATGTCCCGCAGCCGGTCGGCTTCTTCGCTGGCACCTTTGCGGATGATGCCGCCTTCCCGGACGGTCAGGGGAGGATCTTCCACAATGGTGGACTCAATCAAATCGGCACAGTCTGACAGAGCGTCCATGCTCTGCTCCAATTTCCGCAGCAGCGGCGCTTCGGCGCTTTGCAGCTGCCGTTTCACTTCCGGCAGGGCCCGGAAGCCCCGGGCCAGTCCCAGCAAATCCCGGCAGTTTACCGTTCCGGTGACAATCCGGGTCATTACCCGTTCCAGATCGGTAACGTCAGTCAATGCCTTTTCCAGTTCTCCACGGACGATTGTATTGTCCGCCAGTTCTTCCACAGCGCTGTGGCGGCGGGTGATCTCCAACGGGTCCAGCAGAGGCTTTTCCAGCCAGGAGCGCAGCAGCCGCCCGCCCATGGCGGTGTGGGTTTTATCCAGTACCCACAGAAGCGTTCCTTTTTTCTCCTTGGAACGCATGGTTTCCGTCAGCTCCAGATTCCGCCGGGCGTCCAGATCCAATTCCATGAACTTTCCGGTGGTGTAGTACTGCAGCTGGCGGATGTGGGCCAGATCATTTTTCTGCAGCGTCAGCAGGGTCTGCAGCAGGGCACCGCTGGCAATCACGGCGGCGGGAAGCCCCACCAGACCCAACTGGGAAAGCGGAGCCTGGAAATGGCTTTCCAGCAGACGTTCTGCCTGCTCCAGCCGGAACAGTTCTGCCTTTCCTTCATCCACACAGCAGTTTAAGCGGCGGAAAATGGCATCGGAAATCGGCTCGCAGTCCACATTCTGACCATACCGGATGACCTCACTGGGAGCAAACCGGCCCAATTCCGATGCAACGCTTTGCCCGTCAGAACAGACCGTGGCAAAGAATGCACCGGTTGACACATCGCAGAAGGCCAGACCAAACTTGCCGCTTTCTCCATAGATGCAGCCAATGTAATTGTTTTTGTTTTCGTCCAGCATGCAGCTTTCGGTGACGGTGCCGGGGGTGACGATGCGGGTGATTTCCCGCTCTACCAATCCTTTGGCCAGGGCGGGGTCCGTCATCTGCTCACAGATGGCAACCTTGTAGCCCTTCTGCACCAGCCGGGCGATGTAGGAATCCACACTGTGGTAAGGAACGCCGCACATGGGGGTCTGCTCTTCCTTGGGGCGGCCCCGGTCACGGGTGGTCAGGGTCAGGTCCAGTTCCCGGGCAGCCAGCTTGGCGTCTTCGTTGAACATTTCATAGAAGTCACCCAAACGGAAGAACAGAATGCAGTCCTGATTCTGCTCCTTGATCTGCTGGTACTGCCGCTGCATGGGGGTCAGTTCTTTTTCGTTTGCGGCCATGAAACCCCTCCTTATCTGTCGTTTGCGGCTTGTTCGCCCAATTCGCCGGTCAGGCTCCAGGTGGTAGCGCCGGTGATGGTCAGATTCTGGAAGCTGCCAATCAGAC
>USHP01000340.1 GCA_900554625.1 uncultured Eubacteriales bacterium
GCCAATGGACGGCTGATGTGCCATTACTGCGGCCACTCCCAGCCGGTGCCGGAGCGGTGCCCCGTCTGCGGCGGCCCCCTGAAAACCATTGGAACCGGCACCCAGAAGGTGCAGCAGGAACTGCAGTATCTGTTCCCGGAAATGGAAACCATCCGGATGGATACGGATACCGTCAGCGCGGTGAACACCCATGAAAAAATCCTGGAGCGTTTTCAGAGGGAACAGATTCCGGTGCTCATTGGCACCCAGATGGTTGCCAAAGGGCTGAACCTTCCCAACGTGACATTGGTTGGGGTGCTGGATGCGGATCTGAGCCTGTACACCGGTGGATACCGGGCAGGGGAGACAACCTTCAATATGCTGACCCAGGTTGTGGGCCGGGCCGGACGGGGAGATACCCCGGGGCGGGCGGTGATTCAGACCCTGGTTCCGGAACACCAAGTGATTCAGCTGGCGTCCCGTCAGGATTATGATGGGTTTTACAATTTGGAAATCAATCTGCGCCGGGTGCAGAATGCACCGCCCTTTGCCGACATTGCCAGTCTGGTGCTGATCGGGCAGGAAGAAGTGGCAGTACTCCGGGGTGCGGCAAAGCTGCGCAACAGCTTGATTGCCTGTCTGCGCCAGCCGGCCTATCAGCAGGAGCAATGCACGGTGTTGGGACCGGCGCCTTGTACGGTGCCGAAAATCAACTACCATTTTCGCTACCAGCTGACCCTGCGCTGCCGGATGACCAGGCAGCTGCGACAGCTGCTGGCGTACCTTCTGGTGCAGTTTAGTAAGGATAAAGCGAACAAAGGCGTGAACGCTTTTGTGGATGTAAACGGATTTGACGGATAAAGAGAGGTAGCGCTATGGGACTGCGTAAGATTTTGACAGATAAAGAGCCGGCACTGCATAAGGTTTGCAAGCCGGTGGAAAAATTTGACGGACGGCTGCACAGATTGCTCGACGACATGCGGGAAACGCTGGAGCAGGCCAATGGCGTGGGCCTGGCCGCACCCCAGGTGGGAATTCTGCGCCGGGTGGTGATTGTGGATACCGGAGAAGAAATCCTGGAACTGATCAACCCCACCCTGGTGGAGACCGATGGGGAGCAGATCGGCGCGGAAGGCTGCCTCAGTGTCCCCGGCAAATATGGCCTGGTCAAGCGGCCCATGTATGCCAAAGTCCGTGCCCAGGACCGGGACGGCAACTGGTATGAAGCCGAAGGGGAAGAGATCATCGCCCGCTGCTTCTGCCATGAGCTGGACCACCTGGACGGCATTGTGTATACCGAAGTGATGGAGCGCTTCCTGACGGAGGAAGAGCTGTGCAGCGACGAGGAAGAGTAAAACTTCCCATTCTTACAATTTCGGAGGGAAACCATGCGTGTAGTGTTTATGGGTACGCCGGACATCGCGTCAACCTGTCTGAAAAAGATTCTGGCCGACGGTTTTGAGGTGGTCGGGGTCTATACCCAGCCGGATCGCCCCAAGGGCCGTGGCATGAAAATGGTCTGTTCTCCTGTAAAGGAGGTAGCCCTGGCCGCCGGAATTCCTGTGTTCCAGCCGGAAAATTTCAGGGAGGAAGCGTCTGTGCAGCAGCTGCGGGATTTGCAGCCGGATATCTGCGCGGTGGTGGCCTACGGACGGATTTTGCCCCAGAAGGTGCTGGATGTGCCCAAGCGGGGCTGCATCAACATCCACGCCAGCATCCTGCCCAAGTACCGGGGTTCTGCGCCCTATCAGTGGGCAGTGCTGGACGGCCTGGAGGAAACCGGCGTTACTGCCATGTATCTGACCCGGGAAATGGACGCCGGAGATATCATTGATGTATCCCGGACTCCCATCGGAGAAAATGAAACCGCCGGCGAACTGCTGGACCGTCTGGCAGTTCTGGGAGCGGATCTTCTGAGCAAGACCCTGAGCCGCTTTGCCCAGGGAGAAGTAGAAGGGACAGCCCAGGATGCCAGCCAGGTCAGCTATGCGCCTATGCTGGACAAGTCCATGAGCCCCATCGATTGGACAAAAACCGCCCGGCAAGTGCACAACCATGTACGGGGTCTGCACCCCTGGCCGGTAGCCACTGCGGAGATTCAGGGGAAACTGTTCAAAGTCCATGCCACCCGGGTGGCGGAGGGCTCCGGTGAACCTGGACAGATTCTGGGCCTGAGCAAAACCGGTCTGCTGGTGGCCTGCGGCGAAGGCGCTGTGGAAATTTTGTCTTTGCAGGCCGAAGGCGGCAAACGGATGTCGGCACCGGATTACTTCCGGG
>USHP01000341.1 GCA_900554625.1 uncultured Eubacteriales bacterium
ACCTTGGGCCTGGAAAATCTCCTGCCGTCCGGAAATGTTCTGAAACTCAGCCAGGCTTTCCTCAATTTTCTCCGAAGGAACCGCCAGCTTCAGTCCCACGGCGATGGCTGCCAGAGCATCGTTGACAAAATGCACCCCTTCCAGGTTCATCCGCACCGGCAAAGACAGCTTGCCAGCCTCCACCCGGAAACGCAGAAGCTCTCCATCCTGTCTGGCATCCAGTCCCCGGATATCGCAGCCTTCCGATTGACCGAAGTAGGTAATCCGCTGCTGGGGCTTCTCGTCCAGGTAGCGCAGCAGGGTATCGTCGCCATTGAGCAGCAGCATTCCCCGCTGGCTCATGCCTTCCGTGATCTCCAGCTTGGCCTTCCGGATTCCCTCCTGGGAACCCAGAAACTCGATATGGGAGGTACCGATGTTGACAATCACCGCCACATCCGGATGGGCGATACCCGAAAGATAGGCAATTTCCCGGAAGTGGTTCATGCCCATTTCCAATACTGCCACTTCGGTATCCAACGGCATGGACAAAATGGCCATGGGCATACCGATGTCATTGTTATGATTGGCGGGGGTTTTGCTGACCCGGTAGGTGCTCTCCAGCACCTTGGCGATCATTTCCTTGGTAGTGCTCTTTCCCACGGAACCGGTCACCGCCACCACCTTGGCGCCGATGCGCTTGAGCTCCTCCCGGGCGATGTCTCCCAGAGCCTTCCGAGGGTCCTCCACATAGATGGCAGGGTAGTCCCCCACCCGGCGGCTGCACAGCACGGCCGCAGCTCCCTTCTCCATGGCTGCGGGAATGAAATCATGTCCATCCCGAGCGCCCTGAAGGGCCAGGAACAGCTGTCCCGGTTTCAGAATCCGAGTATCGTTATTGGCGCCGAGAAATTCCACGTCGGCGTATTTTTCATCCACAGTACCGCCGCACCAGCGGGCGGCCTGACGCAGGGTAAGATTAGCCATTGCAATTCCTCAATTCTTCCAGATGGGCTGCGACCTCTTCCCGTTCATCCAGGTGGTACTTGTGGCCGCCGATGTCCTGATAGGTCTCATGCCCTTTTCCAGCAAGTACAATTATATCATCTTTTTTCCCAATGTCCATAGCATATCTGATGGCTTTGCGGCGATCTTCTATCACAATATATTCCCCGGATTCCTTTTTTACCCCTTTGAGGATATCCGCAATAATCGACATGGGATCTTCCGTCCGGGGATTGTCGGAGGTAATCACCGCAAAGTCAGACAGCTCTACGCCGATTCGTCCCATAATCGGGCGCTTGATCGGGTCCCGGTCGCCGCCGCAGCCAAAGACCGCAATCACCCGGCCCTTGCAGAAGTCCTTCACCGAACGCAGCACATTTTCCAGGCCATCGGGGGTATGGGCATAGTCGATCAGCACGCTGTAGGGCATGCCGGGGGTGGGCACCACCTCTACCCGGCCTTTGACGCCCTGGGCAGTTTTCAGCGCCCGGGCGCAGTCTTCCAGGGAAATTCCCAGCTGCCGGGCAATGCCCAGAACGGTCAGGGCATTGTACACCGTAAACCGGCCGGGAATGGGCAGGCTGATCTGCGCCTGACGCGCCCCTTCCACGGCGGTAAAGTCCACGCCTTCTGCGTGAAGCTGGACATCTTTGGCCCGGAGATCTGCCTGGGCTGTTTCGCTGGTGCGCAGCACCGGGCAGGTGGCTGCCGCCAAAATCCGGCCGGAATAGGCGTCGTCCACATTGATTACCGCCCGGTCGCACCGGCGCATCAGCTCTGCCTTGGCATCGCAGTAAGCATCCATGGTCTTGTGGAAATCCAGATGATCCTCCGTCAGGTTGGTAAAAGCCGCCACGTCAAAGTGAATTCCGCCGATCCGCTCCAGGGAAATGGCATGGCTGGATACTTCCATCACCACATGGCTGCATCCGGCATCCCGCATCCGGGCAAACAATTCCTGCAGCTCCAGGCTTTCCGGGGTGGTGCGCTCGGTAGGAATCACTTCCTGGCCTACCATGTTGGCCATGGTGCCAACCAATCCCACTTTGGCCCCCAGGCAGGTTTCCAGCACCTGCTTGAGCAGCAGGGTGCTGGAGGTTTTGCCGTTGGTGCCGGTGATGCCGATCATGGTCATATCTTTTGCCGGATGACCGTAGAAATTGCAGCTGAGCAGCGCCAGGGCCAGCCGGTCGGATGAAACCAGCACATAGGGAACATCCTGCTGCGGCTTCGTGGCCGTGACCACCGCCGCCGCGCCCTTTTCCA
>USHP01000342.1 GCA_900554625.1 uncultured Eubacteriales bacterium
GTATACGGTGATCCTGGTGATCTGCTACATCGGCGGATACGGGATCTCCAACACGATGTTCAACATCTATGTGATGCTGGCCTTATGCCTGCTGGCGATCTTCATGAGCATCGGCGGCCTGCCCACCTCTCCCCTGGTGCTGGCGTTTATCCTGTCCAGTAAGCTGGAGCGGTATTTCCGCCAGGGCATGAGAGTGCTCATTTCCGGAAGGATTCAGACGGGCAGCTACACCAACAAAGACGGTCAGAGAGTCTACACGACAGAGGTCATCGTGGACGATCAGGAATTTGCGGACAGCAAGGGGGCCAGTGACGGCGGCTACAACAATGGCGGCGGTTACCAGCCGGCACCGCAGAGACCCGCTCCGACCAGTGCGATCGGCGACGGATTTATGAACATTCCCGATGGAGTCGAGGACGAGGGACTTCCATTTAACTAAGTTTAGAAAAGGAGGCAGCACCAATGGCATTCAATAAAGGTGATAAGGCTGACGCTTCTAAGGTAAGGAGAGGCGGCATCCGCAGAAGAAAAAAAGTATGTGTGTTCTGTGGAGAGAAGAACGGAACGATCGATTATAAAGACACGAACAAGTTAAAGAGATACGTATCTGAGAGAGGAAAAATCCTTCCCAGAAGAATCACCGGCAACTGCGCAAAGCACCAGAGAGCTCTGACTGTTGCGATCAAGAGAGCCCGTCACGTGGCACTCATGCCGTATACGATGGATTAATGAATCAAGGTACCCCGGCCGAATGGCCGGGGGGCATAAGAAAGTAATATTGCTTTTTGCAGGAACGGCATGGCTTCGGTCATGCCGTTTCCTGTTTCATCAGTTCGTCCACAGGGATAAAGCCCACAAGGTCATAGGAGATGCGGATGCCCTGTCTGCGCTTCCCGCTGCTCTTGTCAGGCGCTTCGATGTAGATGCCTTTGACAAGCTCCCGCAAGGCGTAAGGGGTCATTTCCTGCAAATCCTCGTATTTGTGTATCCGCTGGATGAACTGCTCCAAATTTTCAATCTGTCGTTCCTGTACTTCGATTTCCTGCTGCAAGGTCTGGATTTCCACTTTAAGCTGCGCTTGCTCGTCCTCATAGGTCTTGCTCATCAGCGTAAACCGTTCATCAGAGAGTTTCCCGGCCACATTATCCTCATAGATACGGATGAACAGCCGGTCAAGTTCCCCAAGACGGCGTTCTGCCTGTGCCAGACGCTTCTTGTATCCCCGGACAGCTTCTTCGCTGGACAGCCGAAGTCTATGCTCCATAACTGTCCGAAAATGGGCTTCATGCCGGGTTACATAGGAGATAACCGTTTTCATGTGCATCCAGACCAATTCTTCCAGTACAACCGCCCGGATGAAATGGGCTGAACAGGTTCCCGTGTTGCTGCGGTAGCTGGCGCATACAAAATGGTCTTGCCGCTTCTCAAAGTAGTTGGTGGTGCAGTAGCGCATTTTTGCCCCGCAATCAGCACAGTAAACCATGCCGGAGAACAGGCTGCTTTTTCCTGTTTTTGTCCTTCGGTGGCGCTGCTTGCGGATTTCCTGCACCTTGTCAAAGACTTCCTGCTCAATGATAGCCGGATGGGTGTTGTAGAATACCGCCTGCTTCTCAATGGGCGTTTCCCGCTGCTTCTTGTCCCAGATGGAGTTGGTGTAGGTCTTGAAATTAACCGTACAGCCCGTGTATTCCCGTCGTTCCAGAATATGAACAACGGTATTGGGGTTCCAGTGGTACGGATCAGCGGTTTCAGCACTTGGGGTGCTAATGCCCTCTCTCCGTTTATAGGCAGTAGGGTTGAGCACCTGTTCCGCCTGCAAGAGTTTGGCGATCTGCATCGGCCCTCGGCCTTCCATACACAGCTTAAAGATACACTTGACCACAAAAGCGGCTGCCTCGTCCACAACCCACTTTGTTCGATTCTCCGGGTCTTTGCGGTAGCCAAAGGGGACATTGGTTGTCAGCGGGATGCCCTGCTCGCCCTTGGCCTTCTGTACCGCACGGATTTTGCGGCTGGTATCCTTGGCAAAAAACTCATTGAACCAGTTTTTGATTCCCGCAACATCGTTGTCGGTACTGTTGGGGTCAATGGTGTCAAAGTGGTCGTTGATGGCGATATAGCGCACACCATATTTCGGAAAAGTGAAGTTGATATACAAGCCCGTCAGGGAAGAATTTCGCCCCAAACGGGACAGGTCTTCTTGTGTCAAGTAGGGACTAAAAAAATTTTGAGAATTTACAAGCCGTT
>USHP01000343.1 GCA_900554625.1 uncultured Eubacteriales bacterium
ATCTCTACCATGTCGCCGCCGCTGGGCAATCCGGTGAAGCAGGCCTTCTGCTGGGATACCGGTTTGGCCGCCTCTTCCTTGGTCATATACAGAATCCGGTCAGTCTGAATTTCCACCTCTGCCAGCTGTCCGGAGTCCTTGGCTTCCAGGAATTGATTGAAGGTAGTTTGGGTGTACTGGCTGCTTTCCACCAGGTTCATCACCCAGCTGAATACCAGCACCAAAGCCAGTGCGATCATCAGCGGGGTAAAATAACTGCCCTTTGGCCGGTTGCCGTCGGGCTTTTGGGGATTATTGGGTTCATTGCCGCGATTGGGATCCATATCCGCTCGCCTCCTTGGGTTGTTGCATTTTTCCCATCATAGCATATTTTTCCGCCGTAGGCAACGAAGGATTCTGAGATTTGCCGTAAACTTTCTGTGAATGGCTGGAAAAACCGGCATTTGTCCGTCCCGCCCGAAAAAAAAGAGTTGAGCAATGAAAAAAAATCTGCTATACTGTTATTATCTATCGCTATGTCTGGGAGTATTGGTGCGAAATCTCCTCGCTTTGCCCGACATGGACAGAAAGCTGATTCTGGAGTTGAAACCTATGAACGAAAAGCGCCGTCCCCAGGGACGGGATATCCCACGCCGGGCAGACCGGTTTGCCGAACGAAGCAGCGTGGAAGAAGTAGAGGGCCAGCTGGAAGGCCGCAACGCCATCCAGGAGGCATTGAAAAGCGGACGTACCATTGATAAAGTATTTGTAGCCTCCGGCGATACGGACCGGGGCCTGCAGCGATTGGCTGCCCAGGCCAAGGAAGCCGGGGCTGTGGTGGTTCCGGTGGACCGCCGGAAGCTGGATGCCATGTCCACCACCCGGTCTCATCAGGGAATTATCGCCCTGGTAGCCGCCCACGATTATTACACCATTGACGACCTTCTGGAAGAGGCCGCCATCCGGGGCCAGGCACCGCTGCTGGTGATCTGTGACGAGCTGTCCGACCCCCACAATCTGGGTGCCATTTTGCGAAGCGCCGAATGTGCCGGCGCTCACGGTGTCATTATCCCCAAGCGCCGCAGTGTAGGACTCACCGCCACGGTGGCCAAGGCTTCCGCCGGTGCTATGGAGTATATGAAGGTGGCCCGGGTCACCAATATCAACAATGCCATTGCCGAGCTGAAGGAGAAAGGCGTGTGGATTTACGGCACCGCCGCCGAAGGCTCCATTCCCATGTACCAGGCTGACCTGACCGGCCCTGCTGCCATTGTCATTGGCAACGAGGGCGACGGCATGAGCCATCTGGTTCGCAAAAACTGTGATGTGATGGTGCACATTCCCATGAACGGGCGCATCAGCTCCCTGAACGCGTCCGCCGCCGCATCTATTCTATTGTATGAGGCGGTACGCCAGCGCCGATAACCAGGAGGATACCCAATGATGGACAACAAAGACGAACTCCAGGAATTTGACCTGGACGACATTCTCAACGAATTTCACGAAGACTCCCAGGAGGAAACTCCGGAGGTGTCGGAACTGACCGACATGCCGGAACTTTCTTCCATGGCAGACACCCAGGAAGAAGATCTGGATCTGCCGGATCTGACCGCCCCGGAAGGTGCCGAGGTTCAGGACGATCTGGATCTGTCTGATTTGGACCTCTCGGAGCTGGATCAGGCCGCTGCGGATTCTGCCGAAACAGAGGATGATACCGCAACCTACGAGCCCCTCTCCGAGGATTCCCAGGAAACAGCGGATTCCGAGGATGATACCCTGGAATTTGACCTGTCGGAGGAGGAGTCCGCTCCCGCTGCGGCAGAGCCTGCCTTCCAGACGGAGGAAACCTTTATCCCCGCCCCCATCGTCTTCACCCCCCGCTCCCGTCTGAAGGAGCTGAAAAAGAAGCTGGTTGCCGGTCCGGAAAATCGGTACTACGCTTTGTCGGAAGTGGGCACCACCAAGCTGCAGATTGCCCTGCTGATTAACGTACTGCTGGTGGCCCTGTGCGCCGGCGTGACTACCTTGTTTGTGCTGGATATGATCCCGGAAAACCGGCTGCGGCTGGTGATTTTCAGCCAGGTGCTTTGCATGATGCTCTCTGCCTTGTTTGGCAGTTCTCTGATGATGGACAGCGTGGGCGACCTGCTGAAGGGCCGCTTCACCCTGAACACATTGCTGACACTGACCTTCGCCGCCTGCATGGTGGACGGTGCTTTCTGCCTGATGGAGCTGCGGGTTCCCTGCTGCGC
>USHP01000344.1 GCA_900554625.1 uncultured Eubacteriales bacterium
ATATTTATTTCACCATAATTTTATGTTATGATAAAAGCAAAAAAAGAGGAGGGATTCCATGCTGGATTTTCGGATGGAGAGCTTTCTGGCGGTCTGCCGCCATATGAACTATACCCGGGCGGCGGAAGAGCTGAACCTGACCCAGCCTGCTGTATCCCAGCATATCCGTTGGCTGGAAGAGTACTACGCAGCCCCTCTGTTTCACTACACCAACAAACGGTTGAGTCTGACCCCGGCGGGGCAGCTGCTGCTCACAGCCGCCACCACCGTACAGCATGACCAGGCCCAGCTGAAACGGCAAATGCAGCAAACCCTGCAGCATCCCCAGGATCTTCGCTTCGGTGTCACCCCAACGGTGGGGATGTACCTGCTGCCTGGGCCGCTGGCACAGTATCACCGCACCTATCCCCAGGCCAATCTTTTTCTTCAGGTAAGCAACACCCAGTCTCTCTGCGAGCAGCTGGACCGGGGCGAACTGGATTTTGCCATTGTGGAAGGCTATGTGCGCAAGCGGGATTATGACACCCTGCTCTATTGCAGCGAACCTTATCTGGCGGTATGCGCAGCGGACTATCCGCTGGAGGGTGAGCCCAGATGCCTCGCCGACCTGCTGGGTCACCCCCTGATTATCCGGGAGCCCGGCTCCGGAAACCGGGAAATCATCACCCGCAGTCTCAACCGCAGCAACCTGGATCTATCGGATTTTCGGGGGCTGCTGGAAGTGGGGGATATGCATGTTCTGAAGCAGCTGATGCTGATGGGCTGCGGCATTGGATTCCTGTACCGGTGCGCCGTTGCCGAGGATCTGGCCCAGGGACGGCTGCGGGCGCTGCATCTGCAGGACATGCAGGAGTGCAACGACATCACCTTCCTCTGGCGCAAAGGCAGCGTCTTTGCCCAGGACTATCAGCGGCTGTTCCAGCTGCTTCGTCCGGAGGTTTCTGAGAATCACACCTGTTCTTCCAGCGTCCAGCCGAAATCGTTGTGATAAATCATCTGCCGGGTCATGCCGCCGTCGATACAGATGTTCTCACCGGTGATAAATCCTGCCTTGTCCGAGCAGAGGTAGAGCACCATGTTGGCGATGTCCATGGGGTTGCCCACCCGTCCGGCGGGCTGCTGGACGGCGTCGGGGCCCTCGTAGACGGTGTAGTCGGTGTCGATCCAGCCGGGGGAGATGGAATTGACCCGCACCCGCCCGGCCAGGCTCACCGCCAGGGCATGGGTCAGGGCGGAAATGCCGCCCTTGGCAGCGGTGTAGCTCTCCGTCTGCGGCTGGCTCATGCGGTCCCGGGACGAGGAAATATTGATGATGGACGCCCCGGGCGCAAAATACGGCGCAAAGAGCTTGGCCAGGTAAAAGGGCGCGGTAACGCCCACCCGCAGGGCATAGTTGAAGGTGTCGTAGTCGCAGGCGTCCAGGCCGGACATTACGGGCAGAGCGTTGTTTACCAATACGTCCACCCGGCCGTATTCCGCAAGAACCTTTTGCGCAAAGGCCTCCAGATCTTCCTGTTTCCCCACATCCCCCACAAAATACTGATTGGGCAGCAGGTCAATGATGCATACATGCGCGCCAGCCCGTGAAAACTCCTCCGCAATGGTTTTCCCGATTCCCTTGGCTCCCCCGGTTACCACGACTACCCGATTCCGAAACATGGAAGTGCCTCCCTCCGTTTTCCCGGCGGAAGCGCTCCCTTCCGTGCCGGTTCGACGCGCGTTTTGCTTTCTCCCTTATTATACCCATGCGCCCTGCCCAGTGCAACAGCCTGCCGCAAGCAGCCGCCGCGGGTATGATTTTCCGCGGAATTCCCCCGCGCAACCCTGCGCAAAAAGCCGTGTTTCAACCGGCGTAACCCTTGACAGCGCTGGCTTTGGGGTTGTAAAATAAACACTTGTGTGAATCTAAAGTTGCAACCAGGAGGTATATCATGCTGCCCGCAATCCAAACGCCGGAATTTGCCGCCATGCTGCACGATCAGGTAGAAAAGCGGCGAACCTTCGCCATTATTTCTCACCCTGACGCCGGTAAAACCACCCTGACGGAAAAGCTCCTGCTCTATGGAGGCGCCATTCGTTCCGCCGGCAGCGTGAAAGCACGCAAAAGCGACAAGCACGCCACCTCGGACTGGATGGACATTGAGAAGCAGCGCGGCATCTCCGTGACCTCCTCGGCCATGCAGTTTGAGTTCAATGGCTTCCGCATCAATATTCTGG
>USHP01000345.1 GCA_900554625.1 uncultured Eubacteriales bacterium
GTCGCTGACGTTTTTGCGGCCGTTGAGCGCATTGGATACCGTTGCCGTGGAAACACCCGCTGCCTTTGCAATGTCCTTGATAACCACATTCATTCGTACGCCCCCCTAACTGGGCAGATCGTCACGGGAGAAAGTTGTACCGCGCTGCCTGTGCAATCAGCTGCCAGACCTCGTCAAGCACAGAAAGGTTTCTGGGCAACGTGATACAGCAAAAAAATGATTGGTTTCGGGTCAGCCCCGTTATGACCATTTGGGTACCTCTCTGCGGATGAATGGCCTAAGTGGATTATATCATGACCCGTGTAAGTTGGCAAATCTGCAAATGTGTAGCAAGGCTGCCTTGCAAAGGGAACTGGCGTTATTATAGGAGTGTCAAGCCTATGTAACACTGGTTTTGCAGAGAAGCGTTATATTGCCATCCCACCTTGCCCTTGTAATGGCATAGCGATCTGTAACCGATGTTCCTCCATCCCCAGCGCAAACAATGTCTCCGCAACCAGCGTTTTGTACTTGAACTTCAGCGCCAGAAGCGCATTGTCCAGCATCGCGCCGTTGTCCATATGGATTATCTGGATCGGAATGTGCCGGTTTGCTGATGCTGTAGCTTCCTGTGCTGTCACATATTTCAGTGCTTGTTGACGAAAAGTACGATTCCTGTTTTATCTTATCCATAGAAAATTCCTCTATGGTACTTAGCCGTTGGCGCATCTGTTTTCCTTACGGATGGGTGGTCTTTCGTTTCTATATGTATCATAGAGCCAGCACAACCTTTTCGTTTTTTCTATCAGTTATAAGGGGCTCACTTGGTCGCAAAGCAGTACTTGCTGTTTGCGTTCAAAAGCAGTAGAATGGTCATAGTGGCCCCATACGGAAAAACGGCTTTTGTAAATGCATAGGAGGAATCGATGATGGCAAAGAAAGTGCGCAGTGTGAAGAACTTCTGGGGCGAAACTGTTCATTACGATGAGCATGGTAAGAAAATCGGAGTAAGCCGTTCCAATTTTTGGGGTGGAACAAGTCACTATGATGCTAACGGCCGCAAGATTGGCGAGTCAAGTAAGAACTTCTGGGGAGGCGAAACGCTCCGGGATACCCACGGCAAAAAGATTGGTGAATCTTATCACAATTTCTGGGGTGAGCTTATCCATCGTGATGCCACCGGCAAGAGAATCGGCAGAACAAGAAAGTCATTCTGGGGGGAAACGAAAACGGAGCTTGATGATCGTGACTGATTGTGCACTGCATGTTGTGTGGACCAGGTCTTGCTCGCCATCAAAACGGTTCGTTTCCGCCACATTTGAGGAAATCGCCGCTGAGCAGTGTAAGCCTAAAGCATCCTGTAGCTCAATCTTACAGGATGTATTTTATTCCGCTTGCTTTTGCGGCATATACAGCGCACAACACGCATCCATGATGCTCTCTGTAATCCGAGCCGGAAAGGATGACAAGCATTCGCAGTTTGTCCGCCAGGATCAGAAGCCCCGTATGGATAAGGTTGCGGGTCCGCAAACAGTCAGTACGCGTAGTAGGTATCATGGCAATCTTCAAGGTATTTTCTGGGCGCGTCGGCCTTTTTCCCGCTTCCGCATAAGAAACAAATGGAGCGGTTGCGTCACTTTTCCTGTCCAAGTTTCCTGCGTTAGGGATCTGCCTGCCTTGACATCCTTTCTTGCCGGCGTTATGATGCCAGCAAGGCAACAGCCGGACACGCCTTCTGTCTGCTTTGACCTTCAATGAAACGCCGCTTTTTGCCCATGGCAAAGGCACATGGCAAGAGCAGCAGCCCCTGAAGCCACATTGACTCAAAGACAGCTTTATCCGGTTGTTTTTTACAAATAGGGTGATCGCAATGACCGAAGCTTCCAACCTGATGCCCCCCAAGAAAGGCATCGCCTACTACCATCTCCCCGGCCTGTTTGAATTTTACGACCTGTGTTGCGTTTTTCTGCCGCTGTACCGCAAGCACAGGGAGTATTTTTACGATTGGTGCGAAATTGGTTCCCTCTATGGCGCTCCGGCGGATTGCATCTGGGGCGGCGGCCGTATCGGGGCGCAGGACTGCAATGCCCAGGCGTCGCTGGCATTGACGCGGAAATATGGGATCTCGGCCCGGCTCACCTTCAGCAATTCCCTTTTGCGGGAAGAGCATCTTTCCGATCCCAAGTGTAACGCACTATGCCGTCTGTTTGAGGAAAGCAGCGAGCCCCAGAAT
>USHP01000346.1 GCA_900554625.1 uncultured Eubacteriales bacterium
TCAGCAACATTCCCCGCAAAATCAGCAACATTGTGGAGCTGATGAAGCTGGCGGCGCTGGTGGAGGATTTTCCCCCGGAGCCGGACCGGATTCACCTTTCCAACGGGACGCTTTTTCTGGATGGAACCTTTGCGGAGGGAAAGCCGGAAAACGTCCGCAACCGTTTCCCCGTGGCCTACAACCCCAACGCCCCAAAGCCTGTTCTCTGGCTGCAATTTCTGGATGGTCTGCTCTACCCGGAGGATATTCCCACCTTGCAGGAATATATCGGCTACTGCCTGATTCCCAGCAACAAGGGGCAGCGGATGATGGTCATTAAGGGCAGCGGCGGCGAAGGAAAGTCGCAGATCGGCGCTGTGCTGGGAACTTTGTTCGGTTCCAACATGAAGGACGGCAGCATCGGGAAAATATCCGAGAACCGGTTTGCCCGTGCTGATCTGGAGCATATCCTCCTGTGCGTGGATGACGATATGCGGATGGAGGCTCTGCGCCAGACCAACTATGTAAAATCCATCGTCACCGCCCAGGGCAAAATGGATTTGGAGCGCAAGGGCAAGCAGAGCTATCAGGGATGGATGTGCGCCCGGCTGCTGGCCTTCTCCAACGGAGATTTGCAGGCGCTGTTTGACCGGAGCGACGGATTTTATCGCCGCCAGCTGGTGCTAACCACGAAAGAAAAACCGGCTGGCCGTGTGGATGATCCTGACCTTGCAGAGAAGATGAAAGCCGAGGTGGAGGGTATTCTGCTGTGGGCTTTTGAGGGATTGCAGCGGCTGGCCGCCAACAACTTCAAGTTCACCGAAAGTGACCGCACCAGAGAAAACCGGGAAGCAGTCAAACGGGACAACAACAATGTCTATGATTTTCTGGATTCTGACGGATATGTTCGCCTGAAAGCCGATCTATCTGCCAGCTCCAAAGAGCTGTACGAGGCATACCAGATTTACTGCACCGAAAACAACCTGCCTGCCCTGAAACCCCGCAGCTTCAGCGAAGCCCTGATCGCCTGCCAGAGCCGCTACAATCTGGAATACTGCAACAATGTGACCAACGCAGCCGGACGGCGGGTGCGTGGATTTCTGGGGATTGAGGTATTGGTGAGAAATCATATATCAGTGTTTTCCGGTGATTCGATGCGTACGTACGTACCGGAAGATGTGCCGGAGGAATGGCGGCGCTGAACCGTGTACGTACGTACGCTTTGATTGACCCTTGTTCTCCCTTTTATAGCAATTCGGCGGCTATGTCAGTCAGAATCACCGGTCAAATCCCCATGCTAAATCAAGGCAAGTGGAAATCGAGAAGTATTTGACGGTTGGAAGAAATCATTTTGCGAAACCGTGCTTCTCGCTCCGGTGAACCGGGTACATGGAATCATGGGAAAATGCACGGTTTCAAGCCAAGTCACACGGAACGGAAAAGTCGGAAGGTGCGGATTATGGACAGGACATCACACCGGCGATTCTGAACGGATTTGGTGACAAGGAATTTTTTTCGACACAGCGAAGCGGTTATGCCAGAGGGCGTACCAGCTTCGCTTTTTTATCAGGTAAATGTAGGAGGATTCTTTATTATGTCGGTACGCAACGAGATCAAGGCACAGATCGTCCGGGCGGGATACACCATGCAGGAGGTAGTTGACCGGCTCCATGAGGAATACGGCTGGTCGGACAGCGTTTCCAACCTGTCGGCCAAGCTCCAGCGGGAATCTATCCGCTATAAAGAAGTTGTGGAGCTGGCCGATGTGCTGGGGTATGACATTTATTGGGGTCCCCGCAAAGGCGACGCCTTTGTGGGGAGAGGAGGAGCAGCGGAGCGAGTGAGCTTTCGCACCTGTGCGGAAGCGAAGGATGCACAGCTTGCGACGACGAGGCAGAAACGGAGGTAAATCTATGACAAGTGAAGAAAAGAAACTGTTGCAGGCAAAGCACCGCTTGGAGGAAGCCCAGGCACGGGACCGGATAAAGGAGCGAAAAGCTCGGACAAGGCGGCTCATTCAGGAGGGCGCTGTACTGGAAAAAGTGCTGCCGGAAGTACAGGCGGTAGGGCTTGACAATCTGGAAGAATACCTGCGGCGAAAGCTGGCAGGACACGATTGAAAACGGCTGGGAGGTCTCCGGGAAACCGGGGGCCTTCCTCTTTTTTATCCCGAAGGGCGCACTTACTCACCACCTGCTAAAGCAGGCGGTGGTAGCCCTCCC
>USHP01000347.1 GCA_900554625.1 uncultured Eubacteriales bacterium
GGCACGACCGAAGGGGGAGTCGTCGGAAAGCTTGCGCTCCATGGGGTTGGCTTCCTGAGAACCGGTGATCCGATACTCGGTCTGGTTGCCCTTCTCGTCCTCTACCACAACGGTGCAACCCAGGCCGACACGACCGGTGGCTTCGTTCTCGTCTTCAATGATGACGGCGTGAGACAGGATATCCTCAATCTCAGCAATACGGCCATAGAGCTTTGCCTGCTCGTTTTTGGCGGCATCGTATTCGGAGTTTTCGGACAAGTCACCGTAGGAACGGGCTTCTGCGATCATGGCAGCGACTTCCCGCTCACGGGTAGTCTTCAGATAGTTCAGTTCTTTTTCCAGATCTGCCAGACGCAGGCTGGTAATTTTAAATTCCTTAGCCATATTTTAAAATCCTTTCTCAGATAAAATATCCATAGCTCCGAATATTATAGAGGAATTTTACCCTACAGTCAAGGCTATTTTCCAATTTTCCCCGCCCAATTTGGAATTTGGGCGGGGAAACGGATGTCACAGTCCGGTATGACTTTTCAGGATTTCGTAGATTGTCTTGGTTTGCTCCGGATTTTCTCCGCTCAGGGCCAGAGTTTTTCCGTCCACGGTCAGAATTACGCAGGATTCCGGGTCGTAGTAGGTATAGCGGGTGTAGCCGCCGAATTCCTCGTTTTCAAAATAACCCATCAGCAGCCGGAAGCTTCCGTAACCCCAGGTCCGAATCCCCGGCAGATTGCCGTCCCGGTATTCGATGGTTTCTACCGAATCATAGTCGACCGTCAGATCATCGTAGAAGCTGGCCACGATGGTGAAAGAATCCTGACCATATTCCAGGGAAATATCTCCCAAGAACAGCACGGATACAATGAAAGCGGTAAATACCAGTGCAAAAACCAGAACACCAACGGCTAACGCTTTGCTCCCTTTTTTCAGCGGCGGCAGGGTAGAGGATATGGCAGCGCCGCTGCGCTTTTTCTTCCTGTAGAACAGCCAGGCATAGACGATGGGAATCACGCCCAGCGCAATGGTAGCGATGATGAATATGGTGATGCCCCAGGCAGCAGGCAGGAAAACAGACAGAATCATAACTACACTGCAAATAACCCATACCCGTCCGCCACACCGATGGGTAGCATTCCAGGTTTCTTCATCGGCATAGGTCCAGGGAACCCGGATGCCGATGGTGTAATTCTGACGGCACTTGGGCAAGTAGTTGCCGATTACCAGGAAGATCACTCCCATAAATATAAGCATCAGGCGGGACATGGAAAACTCCACTCCCAGCGCTAGAGCGTACATGGTAAAGCTGCTGAGATTGGACAGAACGGGCATAATCCACAGCACCATCTGGAAGGGCTTGGTGTTTCGTTCCCGGGCTTTGGAATCGAAGGAAGTAATCAGCACCAGCAGCCATTGGACGGCCAGCATCGTTAGCGGAGTTCCGAAAACGGCAAAGGGAAGGCCGCTCCATCCGTCGGGCTGACCGTCAATACCCCAATGGGTGACCAGTTTCTCCGGCAGCCGATCCCACAGGATAAGGCCGACCAGAATCGGCAGTAACGTAACCAGGGAAGACAGAATCAAAACTTTTCGATTTTTGCGAATCATACGCTACCTCCTTCCGGAGCGAGGGCGGGTTCTGCGGCTGTCTCCGGCCAACGCTGGGAGAGCTTGCGCAGAATCCAAATGGAAATCACAGCCATAATCGTCATGCAGGTGTAAATGATGCCATAGGCGATTGTTTGAGAAAAGAATCCGGTTGCGGCGATGGTGCTATCGAGCAGCGTGTGCATACCCAGACACAGTAGCATCCAGGGCAGGGGACGCTTTGCCGCAACGCCGTAACAGACCATTACGGACATGGCGGCGTGGGAAACCATGGTCAACACCCGTTCCACACCAGCAGCCAGGAACAGGGGAGCAGAGACCTGAAGCAAGGTATCCCGAACAGCAATCAGCTGCGCGGGGTCTGCGCCCATCGCTTCCGTCTGGGCAATCATGGCATCAAAAGCACCGGACTGAATCAGGAACAGATATACCAGATTGTTGATATAAGTAAGGCCTACCAGCACGATGGACTCGATACCGCCGTGGCCCAGACCTGCTGCCAGAGAACGTTGGAACGTGCGGTTTTTCCCCAGACATTTGGCGGCAGCAAATCGACCTGCCAGTTCGAAAAGACCAGCGGTAAATGCCAGTATCAGAAC
>USHP01000348.1 GCA_900554625.1 uncultured Eubacteriales bacterium
GGTATACTCCGCAGGGCTTCCGCCCGTGGCAAGGAGCTGCCAGAGCTTTTGCGGAAGGCGCTGGAGCGTCAGGCTGCGTCTGTTTAAACGACCAGGGCGGCAGCCGCATGGATGTGACGGAGGACGTTGCGGCAACGCTCCGGGCGGAAAACCACGGGCATCCTCCCTGCGTGATGGGGGCGGCAGGCTTTTGTACCGAGCATTCCGCACAGGCAAGGGGCATCGGGTATGAGGAGGAAACCTCGCCTACTCTCCGTGCCGGTACGGTGCCGGCGGCGGTTTATGAAAACCATAGCCAGGACACCAGATACACCGGCCCGCTGGAGACAGCCCCCACGGTCATGTCTACCTATGGCACAGGCGGAAACAACCAGCCCTTTGTGGTGGAGACACCCAAGACGCTGAAGATCCGCTCTGGCTGTGAGGGCGGCGGCAAAGGTGCACTGATCCAGGATAACAAATCCGCTACGCTTGGCTGCAACAACGACCAGACGGTATTCGTGCCGTTTGTGAAAGGTACCCGGCCCCACTCTCCCGATGAAGAACCGCAGTGGAAAGCCTCCGATGTGGCGAACACACTGAATACCTGCGATGTGGGCGAGACCCGGTGTAATGAACTGGCGGTCAAAGTATATGGCATCTGCTCTAAAGACAGCAACGCCATGAAATCCGAGAATCCCAAGAGCGGCTTCTACGAAGCGGAAACTTCCAGATGCCTGGATGCGAACGGCGGAAATCCTACCTGCAACCAGGGCGGCATGGCGGTGGTGGCCCTGCAGGGTTCCATGATCGGCAGGGCGGATAAGAATGGCCCCCAGGGCAGTGGCGTGAATGAGGGTGTGTCCTTTACGCTGGACGCTGCCGACCGCCATGCGGTGGCTTACTGCATGACTACCGGCACTTACATCCAAGCATTGGAGGAGCAGTCCCCGACCTTGATGGCAAGGGACTATAAAGACCCGCCTGTGGTGAACGAGACTGAGCCGGAGTACATCGTCCGCAGATTGACGCCTACCGAATGTGCCAGGCTGCAGGGGTTCCCGGACTGGTGGTGCGCCGGGCTTGGGACAGACGAGCCGACCGAGGAGGAGATCGAGTTCTGGACAGAGGTGTTTGAGACACACCGCTCCGTCATGGGGACGTCCTCCAAGCCTAAGAGCCGGAACCAGATCGTCAAGTGGCTGAAGAATCCCCACTCCGACAGCGCCGAATACAAAATGTGGGGCAACGGCGTGGCGCTCCCCAATGTCTATTTTGTGCTTTCCGGCATTGTGTACTACTCACAATTCCCGGACTTTTTGTTGTGACATATTTTGTGCCGGATTCGCTTGCTATTTCCGCCGCTTAGAGTGATTAATGTAGTACCGAAAAACAAGGAGGTACAGAGAATGCGAATTGAATTTCACAGAACAGGCGCGGAAAGGAAGGCGCTGGTAACAGCCATCGGGGAAATCCTGGAGGTCAGGCCGCAGTACAAAGGGATGCCGAGCGCCGCTTACGAAATCGACTACTTTACAGTAACGAAAGAAGGTACGCTGGAGTTTGACGACCGGGCTGACAGTGAGGAAGTGGAAAACCTGCTGGAGCAGCTTGCTGACCGGGGGATCGTTGCAGCACCCGCAGAAATGGCACAGGCATGGCTTAACGCAAGGGCAGAGGAATTATCCAAAGCAAGTGAAACCGAGCCACAGGAGGCAAACGTGGGGCTTACAGTGGAAATCCCGCTCGATAAGGTATCGTTGGGTAATCTTACCAAGCTGCTGGAAGCCAAGAGAAAACTGATACGGAAAGCCTTGGGGATCAGAGAGCTTTCCATTGAAATCCTGGAGGACCGGGTGGCGTTTCCTTGGTTCGAGGAACTGCCCGATTCCGATGCTGCTAAAGCCTACACCCACTTCATTTCCGCACTCTGCGAGATGAGCAGGAATGCCAAGCGGGTAACAGCGACTGAGAAACCGGTGGAGAATGAGAAATACGCATTCCGCTGTTTTCTGCTGCGGCTGGGATTCATCGGCAGCGAATATAAAGCGGAGCGCAAGATCCTGCTGAAGAATCTGACCGGGTCCTCGGCTTTCAAGGATGGGGGTGTGAACCATGAAGTTTCCAAGTAGAGAGATTGTGGAAAGCATCCGCCGGGAATATCCCGCCGGCACCCGTGTGGAACTGGTGCGGATGGATGATGTGCAGGC
>USHP01000349.1 GCA_900554625.1 uncultured Eubacteriales bacterium
CCGCTGTTTTCCACCACATCTAAAACCCGGCTGACCAGATATCCGGCATTCAGAGCAACAGCTTCTCCCGGCTCCAGGTAGACCTGCAGATCCCATGCGGTTTGGGCGTGGGAAATAGCCTGCTCCAGGCGTGCCATATCATAGTCGTCCCGGGTAATATGGTGTCCTCCGCCCATATTCAGCCATTTCATCCGGGGCAGCACATCACAAAATTTGGCTTCCACCGCTTCCAGAGTCTTTGCTAGGTCGTCGGAATTCTGTTCACAAAGGGTGTGAAAATGCAGCCCGTCCAGAAGCAACATCAAATCCTCTGTCATTTCCCGATCCCATACTTCCCGGGTGACACCCAGACGGCTGCCGGGAGAGCAGGGGTCGTAAATGGCATGGCTTTCCTGGGTGGAGCATTCAGGATTGATACGCAGTCCCAGACTCTTTCCTTTTGCCAGGGGGCCAAACTTTCTCAGCTGGTGAATAGAATTAAACATAATGTGGTCGGCGTAGTTCAGCAGTTCAGAGAATTCATCTTCCCGGTAGGCACCGCAAAATACATGGACTTCCCGATTGCCCATTTCCTCTCTACCTAGACGAGCCTCATGTAGCCCGCTGGCTTCGGTTCCAGCCAGGTATTGGGAGAGCAGAGGATAGAAATTGTAGTTGGAAAAAGCCTTCTGCGCAAGCAGAATTTTGCAGCCGGTGCGCTTCGCCAAAGCAGCCAAACAAGCGCCGTTGGCCTTCAAACGGGCTTCGTCAATTACATAGCAAGGAGTTGGCAGGGAGGAAAACAGAGAAGGAATGTTATAAGGCGACAGCCCCCGAAAGGGGGCTGCGCTGCAATTCGAGTATCCCATCAGTCCACTAGCACCGGGTTATGGTTTTCGTTGCGAGGCAGGCCGTAACGATCCAGAGCGTCCAGGAAGGGATCGGGATCAAACTCTTCCACAGTGTGCACACCGGTTTGGGTCCACTTGCCGGTGAGCCGCATCAGAGCGCCGCACATGGCAGGTACGCCGGTGGTGTAGCTGATGGCCTGGCTGGCCACTTCCTTGTAGCACTCCTGATGGTCGCAGACATTGTAGATATAGTAGGTCTTCTCTTTATCGTCCTTCTTGCCAGTGAAAATGCAGCCAATGTTGGTCTTGCCATGGGTGCGGGGGCCAAGGCTGGCGGGATCAGGCAGCAGGGTCTTCAGGAATTTGATCGGCACAATCTGCTGGCCTTCAAATTCCACAGGAGTGGTGGACAGCATTCCTACGTTTTCCAGACACTTCATATGGGTCAGGTAGCTCTGACCGAAGGTCATAAAGAAGCGGATCCTCTTGACTTCCGGGATGTTTTCTGCCAGAGATTCGATTTCCTCATGGTGCAGCAGGTACATATCCTTGGGGCCGACTTGGTCGAATTCATACTCACGCTTGATGCTCATGGCAGGAATCTCTACCCAGTGACCATCCTCCCAGTAGCTGCCGGGGGCGGAAACTTCCCGGAGATTGACTTCGGGATTAAAGTTGGTGGCGAAGGGGTAACCATGATCGCCGCCGTTGCAGTCCAGAATGTCGATGGTATCAATGGTATCAAACTCGTGCTTTTTGGCATATGCGCAGTAGGCCTGGGTCACGCCCGGATCAAAACCGCAGCCCAGCAGGGCAGTCAGACCGGCTTTTTCGAACTTCTCCCGGTAAGCCCATTGCCAGCTGTAGTCAAAGTAGGCAGAGAACCCCTTTTCCTTGCAGCGCTTGTCGTAGGCAGCACGCCAGGTGGGTTCTTCAATATCCTCCGGCTCATAGTTAGCTGTGTCCATGTAGTTGACGCCGCAGGCAAGGCAGGCATCCATAATGGTCAGATCCTGGTAGGGCAGGGCAATGTTCATTACCAGATCCGGCTGATAGGTGCGGATCAAGGCAATCACCTGGTTGACATCGTCTGCATCAACCTGGGCGGTGGTGATTTTCGTGACGGTTTTTCCGGCCAGATCTGCGGCCAATGCGTCGCACTTTTCCTTGGTGCGGCTGGCAATGCACAGTTCCGTGAAGACCTCGCTGACTTGGCAGCACTTGCGGATTGCTACGGAGGCTACGCCGCCGCAGCCGATAACCAATACTTTACTCATAAATCTTCTCTCCTTATTTTAGGGAACCTCTGATTTAATCTGCACTACCAAATAGGTTCCGGATATGGTATAATAAT
>USHP01000350.1 GCA_900554625.1 uncultured Eubacteriales bacterium
TATTCAGCCAAGTAGAAAACGGCATTTGTCGTAATTTGTAGAATAAGCCATTACGAAATATGTAATTCGAAGGAGAAAGATAGTAAGAAAATAGTTTCCCCTTTTTATACTGGCCCCATCTGAATTTGGCTGGGGAAAACTGGTATAACAGGAGGTTGCCGGTTTCCCCCGCATAGAGGGGATGCCAGCAATGCGGCGTTGGAAACCGCATCATATGATTTGGGCTGCAGCTTCACCCGAAGCTGCAGCCCTTTTTCGAGTATTATCACTTTCCCATAAGCATCCATATTGTGGATTTTCCAACGAGGTAGCCCTATCAAGCGCATTCGTCCAGGGACGAGTGCGCCTTTTTTGCTTTTGCGGAAGGAGGTCTTGGCTAAGGACTCATAGCGGCAGGCCGCCGCCCCCGACAATCTGAATTTTCTCAAATTTCAGATTGATCGGAGGAAAACAGCCATGGCTTATAACAAAGCCAGAGCCGAAAAGAAGTGGCTCAAATGGAAGGAAGCAGAGGAAAAGAAACTCCGGGAGCTGGGTGTGGACGAGGAAACCATCCAGCGCCTGCATACATACGACTGGGCCGAATTCAACCGGGAGCGCCGGTACCTGCAGCGGCAGGTGGAGTGGTCGCCCTATGTGGATTTGGTTTCGGCGCAGGACTTGGAACTGCCCGTCGAGGATGTGGAATCCCTCATGGACAGCATCGAGGATATGGAACTGCTGCGTATCCTCTCCAAGGAGGACAAGCTCACCATCCAAATCGCCTTTTTGAAGATGTCCGGCTACAACGGGTATGAAATCGCTGAGAAAACCGGCCTCACGCAAAAGGCGGTCAACCTTCGGATGGTGCGCCTCAGAAAAAAACTGAAAAAATTTTTTGAAGCGTGAAGCTATCGGCCCTTTTTCCTGGGCTATGGGATGAACGGGGAAAAGAAATACGTTCAACCTGTAGCTTGAAAAGTCAATACCAGCCATGCGGGTACGTTCCCGTCCAGGCGAGCGACGATGGAAAAAGCGCCATGACAAGCCGCGGCACAGCTGCCACTCCCCAATGGGATGGCAGCTTGTGTCGTTGCTTCGAGCGATCCCTTTTGACCGAAAAGAGGGGGCAGTTGCCCTTTTCGCCACGACCCTGGCCGGAGTATTATGATACGCATTACCGTTTGCCCACACGTCAGATGGGTTGGCCGACCTTGGGTTGTAATCAGCAAGACCCTTGGGGAGCCAGTGAACGGCTTGTCAACTGCAAGCCTGCCCGCATGGTTCCCAAGGTTGCCGGGGGGCGAGCTGCAAATACGGCACATCAAAATCAAACCTTTTTTAATTCAGATTGCCGTTGACGGCGAATCCGTGCGGCGCAGCCTAAAAACTGCGCCGCATCAGTTTGCCGCCAACAGGCCAAGGAGAATGTGCCGAAATGAACAATCACTCTCTGAAAGAGCAGGCCCATGGGGAAATCGAACGGATCTTCCGAATCCTTCTCCCTCAAAACGGGCTGGCAGTTCGGGAAGAACAGATTACCCTCTGCCACGCCATGCTGGACACCCTGCTCCAAAACAATATCGCTTTATGCGACGCGGGAGTCGGGATCGGCAAGACCTACGCCTACCTGACCGCCTGCATTTTACTGAAAAAGTTTGCCCCGCACGGGCCTGCCGGTTCCCAGCCGGTGGTGGTCTCCACCTCCAGCGTTGCCCTGCAGGACGCCATCATCGGGGAATACATCCCGTTTTTATCCCGGATTTTTCTGGAGAACCGCATCATTCAAAAGCCCATCCGGGCAATGGTGCGAAAGGGTAAGGAACGCTTTGTCTGCGACTCACGTCTCGCCCAACGGTTGGAAGCCGTGAAACATAAGAAAAAGAATGCGGAGCAGATGAAAGCCCTGCTCTCCCTTCGCAGCTATTATGATTTAGACGCCGTAACCGGCCTCAGTGGATTTGACAGGCGGCAGGTGTGCGTCCCCAAGGTTTGCGAGAAAACCTGTTCGCTGCGAAATATTTGCCGGTACCATCAATACCTGAAGGAAGCCAGAAGCGCGGAGATTTTTGTCCAGATTTGCAATCACAATTACTTGTTGGCAGATGCAGCCCACCGTTTACAGGAACTGCGGCCTCTTCTCAATGATTACCGGGCTTTGGT
>USHP01000351.1 GCA_900554625.1 uncultured Eubacteriales bacterium
CACCACCACCCCTGCCGGCAGCAAGCTCTGCGAAGCCCACCGGCAGTACCTGGATGTGCAGTACATCGTGGAAGGGGAGGAAACCGTAGGCTGGGCCCCCTTGGATACCCTGACCCTGGACGGGGAATTCAATGAGCAGGGTGACATCGGCATGTATGCCGGGCCGGTGGACTATATGCGCATTGGCGCCGGGTACTGCTATGTGGTATTCCCGGAGGATGCCCATATGCCGGCAGTGCATCTGGACGGCCCCAAGAATTTCAAGAAAATGGTGCTGAAGCTGAAAGTATGAGTATTGCATTGGATTCTTACTGCCTGCTGTGTCATCTCAGGCGAAACATCGAATTGGTGCGCCCTCTGGGAACCGAAGAGCAGACCATGGCCTTTGCCCGGGAGATGATGCGCATGTATCTGTCCGCCCCGGAGGGGGTCAGCGCCCCCTGGTTCGGCCCCAAGGTGGCGGACATGCTCCACCAGTACTATGGCCTGGAGATTGATCGCTACCGCCAGGAAAAGCAGGATTCCAACCGCTTTATCCTGGAGCATATGGAGGAGGTCCGCCAGCGGATTCGCACGGCCCAGGACCCGGTATTTGCGGGGCTGCAATTTGCCATTTTGGGCAACTACCTGGATTTTTCCGCCCTGCGGGGACAAGTCAGCTTTGAAACCATGAGCCAGATGCTGGAAAAAGCGGAGGAAATGGAGCTGAATCCGGAAATCTACCAGGATTTCTGCAACCAGCTTTCCCAGGGAAAGAAGCTCCTGTATCTGACGGACAACGCCGGAGAAATCGGCTTTGACCGGCTGTTTGCCGAGGAAATTTCCCGGAAATTCCCCCATTTGGAAATCACTTTCTGCGTCCGGGGCGGCATTGCCCAGAACGATGCAACTCGGGAGGATGCCGCCGCTGTGGGCATTCCCTTCCCGGTGATCGACAACGGTAACCGGGTGGCGGGCACCCAGCTGGATCAGCTGAGTGAAGAAGCCCGGCAGGCTCTGGAAGATGCGGATGTGATTCTGGCCAAGGGCATGGCCAATGTGGAAACCATGTACGGCTGCGGCTATAACATTTTCTACGCCTTTTTGATCAAGTGCCAGCGGTTTGTGGACCGATTCGGCGCGCCTATGTTTACCCCCACGCTGGTAAAAGAGAGAACATAAATTCCTTGGCGGCTCCCATTTCCGGGAGCCGCAATTTTCGCCTGTGGAAATCGACAAAATGGGTTCGGCGGTTTTGTAGGGAACGTGGAAAAAATTTTCCTTCTTGTTCCTATATTGACGCAACGGGAAAAAAGCACTATACTGAGGGAAATGAAACGTTTCCATTTGCGCAAAATAACAAAAGGAGTGCTGTTTTTATGAAGCGATACGCAGGCGTGCTGCTGTCCGTCACCAGCTTGCCCTCCCGGTATGGCATCGGCTGTTTTGACCAGGCAGCCTATGATTTTGTGGACTGGCTGGAGAAGGCCGGTCAGCGCTACTGGCAGATTCTGCCCCTGGACGCAACCTCTCACGGCGGTTCCGACGATTCTCCCTACCAGGCCTATTCCGCCTTCGCCGGAAACCCCTACATGATCAGCTTGGACGACCTGGTCGAAGAGGGGGTCCTGACCCGGGAAGAATGCGACGAGGTAGACTTTGGTACCAATCCCGGCAAGGTGGACTTTGACAAGCTCCACGAGAACCGGTTCCGTCTGCTGCGGCTGGCCTACCAGCGCAGCCAGATCAGCTACAATCCGGCCTTTACCGAGTTCTGCCGGAACAACTACTGGTGGCTCAATGACTATGCCCTGTTTATGGCCCTGAAGGGCTTTTTCAAGGAAGCACCTTTCCGCAGCTGGCCGGAAGATATCCGGATGCACTGGGATTTTGCGGTGGATTATTACAACCGGGTGCTGTACTTTGACATTGAGTTCCACAAGTACATGCAGTTTCAGTTCATGCAGCAGTGGCGCAAGCTGAAGGACTACGCCAATGCCAAGCATATCCAGATTGTGGGCGACATTCCCATCTATGTGTCCCCCGACGGCGCCGACGTGTGGGCTCACCCGGAGCTGTTCCAGCTGGACGAGCACAACGCTCCTACTGCCATTGCCGGCTGCCCGCCGGACAGCTTTGCTGCCGACGGTCAGGTCTGGGGC
>USHP01000352.1 GCA_900554625.1 uncultured Eubacteriales bacterium
GATGGGGGCTACGGGGTCGAGCTGGATGTGCATCTAATGAAAGACGGCAATCTGGCGGTAATCCACGATTCCCTGCTCAACCGCACCACCGGTCAGCCGGGACGGGTGGAGGACCTGACCACCGAGGAGCTGAGCCAGTACCATCTGGAGGGCACGGAGCAGACCATTCCCGAATTTATGGATGTGCTGACTCTGTTCAACGGCAAGGCCCCTATTATTGTGGAACTGAAGCCGGTGGACGGCAACCACGCCGCCCTGGCAGAAGCGGTGTGCAAGATGCTGGAAAGCTACAAAGGGGTGTTCTGCCTGGAATCCTTTGACCCTCGGTGCATTGCCTGGCTGAAAAGGCATCGCCCGGACATTATCCGGGGACAGCTGGCGGAGGACTTTCTCAAAACCCGCAACGACCTGCCGGAGCATATGCGTTTTGCGCTGACACATCTGATGGCCAACTTCACCGGGGTGCCGGACTTCATCGCTTACCGGTTTGACCACCGGAAAAATACCATCAGCCTGGAACTTTGCCGCCGCTTCTGGAAGGCAAAAGGGGTCAGCTGGACCCTGCGCAGTAAGGAAGACTATGATACCGCAGTGCAGGAAGGCTGGATTCCCATTTTTGAAGGGTTCCGCCCGTAAACGTACAACCGCCTGAAACGTTTTGTTTCAGGCGGTTTTGAACTGTTTTTACAGGTTGGGCTTTTCCACCGGGTGCTCTTCGATGTACCGGTCCAGAATCCGGGCGGCGGTCATTACCATCCGGGCACAGGGACGGGTTTTGTAAAATTCTGCCGTCCGAGGAGTGGGGTTGGGGTCAGAGGGGGGATTTTTCAGAATTTCCCGGCAGACGATGTGGCCGACTTCCTCCCGGAACTGCCCGGCCAGATTCTGCACCAGCTGATAGTGGGCCTTCTTGTTGACATCCTTCTCACCGGGGTCATCGTAGCCGTACAGAAGTCCTGCCACCATCAGCATTCCGCTGACGGCACCGCAAACCTCCCGCAGCCGGCCCATGCCGCCGCCGAAAGAGCTGGACATCCGGGCGGCCAGTTCCGGCTCCATGCCGGTTACGTCGCAAAAGGCCACCGCAATGGCCTGGGCGCAGTTGCTGCCATTCAAAAACAATTCTGCTGCTTGATAGCTGTGATCCATGGAATCCTCCTGAAAATTTTCTTTTGATTTTAGCATAGTTTGACCGATAACGCAACGGGGCGTTTCAAAGCTCCACCGGGACGCTCTGACGCAGCACCATGGTGCTTTCCGTCACCGCACAGTCCATGGCTAGGATTTCCACCCCGGCAGCGGCAGCTTCCCGCAAGGCTTTACCGAAATCCGGGTCGGTAGCATCGTTGGGCCGAATACAGCGTACATCCTGCATCTGAATGACAAAGAGCACATAAGCGCCGACATTCTCTTTGGCGGCCTGGGCCAGCCCCCGCAGGTGCTTGGCTCCCCGCTGGGTGGGGGCGTCGGGAAAGGCGCAGATTCCCTCGTTTTCCAAAGTCACGCCTTTGACTTCCAGAAAACACTGCCTTCCGTCTTTGACAAAGGAAAAGTCAAACCGGGACTCCCCATGAACGGTTTCCGCCCGGAGCTGCTCCACAGGCCCCAGACCGCCGCCTTTCAGCCATTGTCCCACGGCCAGGTTGGGGGCCTGGGAGTCCATGTTAATCAGGCGGCTGCCTTTTTCCACGGCGATGAGGTCGTATTTGGTTTTTCGGGCTGGGTTCTGGGAAAGCTGGCAGTATACCCGGACACCGGGAATCAGCAGCTCCCGGCAGCGGCCGGTGTTTTTTACATGCACTACCTCAGTCCGCCCCTGAATTTCCACATGGGCGATGAAGCGGTTGGGCCGGGACAGAAAAACTCCCGGGTACATATTGGCATATTCCATGGCGTTCACCTCTTACCGCTTAGGATACCAGAAATTTCCCGGAAAGCAACTGAAAAATTTCCGGAAATTGGTGTTGACTTTCCGGTAAAATGTGGTATAATAACACCTGCTCCGACATGGAGGCATAGCTCAGCTGGTTAGAGCGCATGCTTCACACGCATGAGGTCACAGGTTCGAGTCCTGTTGTCTCCACCAAGAGGATTAGTGTAACGGTAGCACACCGGACTCTGACTCCGTTCGCGGGGGTTCG
>USHP01000353.1 GCA_900554625.1 uncultured Eubacteriales bacterium
ATCACCGGTAAGCCCATCAAGTTTGTGGGCATGGGTGAAAAGCTGGAGGACATTGAGCCATTCCACCCGGATCGGATGGCAAGCCGTATCCTGGGAATGGGCGATGTGCTGAGCCTGATTGAGAAGGCGGAAAAGGCTTACGACGCCAAGAAGGCCGCCGAAATGGAGCAGAAGCTGAAGACCAACCGCTTCACCCTCCAGGACTTCTATGACCAGATGGTTCAGATGAAGTCCATGGGTTCCATGGAAGAACTGCTGGCTCAAATGCCCGGCGGTGCCAACCTGAAGGGCGTCAAGCTGGACGAGAAGGCCATGGCTCATACAGAGGCCATCATCCTGTCCATGACTCCCAAGGAGCGGGAAAAGCCGGAAATCATCGGTGCCAGCCGGAAAAAGCGGATTGCCGCCGGTGCTGGTGTCCGGGTGGAGGATGTGAACAAGCTGCTTAAGTCCTTTGAGCAGATGCGCAAGCTCATCAAGCAGTTCTCCGGCCCAGGTATGGGAAAGAAACTGAAGCGGATGCGTGGCCTTGGCGGCTTCGGCGGAGGCTTCCCGGGACTTTAATTGGTTCGCTGAAAGCAAATTGCTTTGCGATATAGATTAGAAAAATTTTGGAGGTGAAACTCTCATGGTTAAGATCAGACTGAGAAGAATGGGCGCTAAGAAGGCTCCTTACTACCGTATCGTTGTCGCCGACTCCCGTTCTCCCCGTGACGGCCGCTGCATCGAGGAGATTGGCACTTACAATCCCCTGACCGAGCCTGCTACCATCACTGTCGATGCCGAGAAGGCTCAGACCTGGATCAAGAACGGTGCACAGCCCACTGACACCGTCCGCGGCCTGCTGAAGAGCGCTGGCGTGCTGTAAGATCCTTAAAGGAGAATTCCGCGATGAAAGAACTTTTGCTGTATATGGCAAAAAATCTGGTGGATGATCCTGAGGCAGTTACCGTTACCGAAATCGATAACGAGGACGGCAAGGTGCTGGAGCTGCGTGTTGCCGAAGGCGACATGGGTAAGGTGATCGGCCGCCAGGGACGGATCGCCAAAGAGATCCGTACCATTATTAAGACTGTTGCCCAGCGCACCGGCGAGAAGGTCACGGTCGAAATCGTAGATTGACGATGATGCGTGACGATTCCGTCACGCATTTTTCGTTGCCCAATATAGATTAGGAGCGTACAATATGAAACTCCCATTGATTGAAGCTGGTGAAATTGTCACCACCCACGGCGTCCGGGGTGAGGTAAAGGTGCTGACCTTCCTGGATGACCCTCAGATGCTGTGCGAATTTGATCGCTGCCGCATCGACCAGACAGAGTATACCATGGAGTCCGTCCGTGTACAGAAAACCTGCAACCTGGTAAAACTGAAAGGCATCGATACTATGGAACAAGCCCAGGCGATGCGTGGGAAGGTGTTAAAGCTGTACCGGGAAGATATTGATGATGATATCATTTTCGCCGCCGAGCTGGTGGGCGTGGAAGTCTACGCCGGGGAAGAAAAACTCGGAGCCATTACCGAGGTGCTGGACTATCCCGGCAACAGCGTGTATGTGGTCAAAGGCGAATACGAATATATGATTCCTGCGGTTAAGGAATTTGTCCTGTCTACGAATTTGGAAGAAAACCGGATGCAGGTGAAGCTGCTGGAAGGGATGCGCACAGATGAGGATTGATATTCTGACCCTCTTTCCCGATACCCTGGGGGATGTGCTGTCAGAGAGTATTCTGGGCCGGGCCCAGGAGCGGCGGTACATTCAAATTAACGCCCATCAAATCCGGGATTACACATCCAGCAAACAGAACCAGGTGGACGACTATCCCTACGGCGGCGGGCGGGGTGCCATTATGCAGGCGGACCCGCTGTATCGGTGCTGGGAGGCTGTGTGCGATGAAGCCGGAGGACCGGTGCATACCATTTATCTGTCACCCTGCGGCCATACGTTCAAGCAGGCTGATGCCATCCGTCTAAGTAAGATGGACAATCTGATTCTGGTTTGCGGACACTATGAGGGTATTGACCAGCGTTTTATCGATGAGTGCGTGGATGAGGAAATATCCCTGGGAGATTTTGTCCTGACCGGCGGTGAAATCGCCGCCATGGCGGTAACGGATGCCG
>USHP01000354.1 GCA_900554625.1 uncultured Eubacteriales bacterium
GGTGCGTTGGCCGGGGTTCGCCCCACCAAAATCACCACCAAGCACATGCTGGAAGGCGGCACCCCCAAATCTGCGGACAAGCTGCTGAGTGACGTGTACTACGTCACGGAAGATCGTCGAAAGCTGGCGGTTGACTGTTCTCTCTCCACCGTCCGCGCTACGGAGCTGCTGCAAGACAGTGACCTGTCGGTTTACATTGGCATTCCCTTCTGCCCCACCCGCTGCGCCTACTGCAGCTTTGTCAGCCGCACCATCGGCAAGAAAACCGAGCTGCTGGAATCTTACCTGGAAGCCCTGCTGAAGGAAATCCAGCTCACCGGGCAGCTGCTGAAGGATTCCGGCAAGCAGGTGCGCACCCTCTATATCGGCGGCGGCACCCCCACTACCCTCTCTACCCCCCAGATGATCCGTCTGCTGGATGCCATCCACGCCAGCTTCGACCTGAGCCGGTGCCTGGAATTTACCGTGGAAGGCGGCCGCCCGGATACCCTGGATGCAGAGAAGCTCCACGCCATCCGCGCCCACGGCGCTGACCGGATGAGCATCAATCCCCAGACCATGGAGGATGCGGTTCTGCGGGCCTGCGGTCGGATTCACAAAACCGAGGACATTCTGAGAGCCTATGGTCAAGCTGTGGATGCCGGTTTTTCCGCCATCAACATGGATCTGATTGCAGGACTTCCCCTGGACACCCTGGAGGGCTTCTGCCGCTCCCTGGATGCCGTGGGCAATCTTCGCCCCGCCAATATCACCGTACATACCCTGGCCCTGAAAAAAGGGGCCGATCTGTTTGAGCTCCGGGAAAATCTGCCCGATGCCGATTCTGTCCGGAAGATGGTTGCCTACGCAAACCAGTCTTTGCGCGCCTAGGGCTACAAGCCCTACTACCTCTACCGCCAGAAGTACATGTCCGGCAGCTTTGAAAATGTAGGCTGGAGCCGGGATGGACTGGACTGCCTGTACAACATCTACATGATGGAAGAGGTCCACACCATTCTCTCCCTGGGCGGCGGCGGTATGAATAAGGTCAACCTGCCTGACGGCAGCCTGCGCCGGTTCCACAACCCCAAATTCCCGGAACAGTACATCGAAATGCTGGACTCCGTCCTGGAGCAGAAGCGGGAACTCTTTTCCCTGATGAAATAACTCTCCCTACGAAAGGAAGCATCTGATTTGGATACGCTGATTTCCAACGTCACCGCCGTGACCATGAATCCCAAAATGGAAGTGCTCTTCGGTGCCTATATTGGCATCCAGGATGGCAAAATTGTCTCCATTTCCAAAACGCCCCCGGAAGAAGCCCCCAAAACCATCATCGACGGCACCGGCATGGCAGCCATTCCGGGCCTGATTAACTGCCATACCCAGCTGGCAACCTCCGTGCTGCGCAACTATACCGACGACCTGGGCAATACGGAAGCCCTGCAGGCACTGCTTCAGAAGGAAGCCAAGATGGACTCCCGCAGCGCCAAGGCCGCTGCCCTGCTGTCCATTGCTGAGTGCCTGCGCTTCGGCGTTACCTCCGTTTCTGACCTGTATTACTATCCGGGCGCTACCGCCGAGGCCGTGGCCCAGTCCGGCATCAAAGCCAACCTGGCCTTGTCCAGCTACCGCTTCATTGACCAGAACGAGGATTTTGACTTTGAAACCGACGAACAGTGCCGAGAACTGGTCCATGTGGTGGAAAAATGGCACGACTATGACCAGGGCCGGATCAAAATCGACGCCGGCATCTACGCCGAGTACACCAGCAACTATAAGCTCTGGGAAGCCTTGGCTGGTTACGCCTGGGAAGCTGGCATCGGCATGCAGCTGCACCTGGCAGAAACCCAGGGCGAAGTGGACTCCTGCCTGGACCGCACCGGCATGGGCCCCGGCGAGCTGCTGAACTGCCACAATGTATTCAATGTTCCCACAACTGCGGTGGGCTGTACATACCTTGAGCCCCAGGAGCGTAAACTATTGGGGAAAAAGAAAGTTTCCGCTGTGGCAACCCCTCTGACTGCCTATAAGTCCGGCCTGCCCTCTACGCCCATTCTGGAATCCGTCCAGGCGGGGATGAATGTGGCCTTGGGTACCGGCGGCGCCGTTGCCAGCGGCAATCTGGACATGTTTGAAGT
>USHP01000355.1 GCA_900554625.1 uncultured Eubacteriales bacterium
CCGCATGGCGCTGATGTCAGCGTAGCAGCTGAAAATCTTAGCGGTGTCGGCTACGCTTTCGCCCTTGGAAGCGGAGGAAGAACTGGCCTCGCTGAAGCCAATGACGCTGCCGCCCAGTTCCAGCATGGCAGCTTCAAAGCTCAGACGGGTACGGGTGGAAGGCTCAAAGAACAAGGTAGCCAGCTTCTTGTGGGCACACTTGTCCTGGTAGGCTTCGGGATGGGCAATGATATCTTTTGCGGTAGCGATGAGCCCATCCAGTTCTTCAACGCTCAGCTCCAGAATGCTGTTCAGGCTTCTCATGCTTTTGCTCCGTTCTGGGCCAGGTATTTGCGGATACGGGCTACATTTTCGGCGTTTGCGGGGTCTTCTTCCAGATATTCGACAATGTCATCCACATCCACCACGGAGTAGACAGGGAAGCCGTAGGCTTCTTCCACTTCGGCAATGGCGGACTTTTCGCCTTGGCCCTTTTCTTTCCGGTCAACCATGACGAAAGCAGCGGCTACCTTCACACCTTCCAGATTGGACAGAATGCTCATGCTCTCCCGGATGGCAGTGCCGGCGGTGATGACGTCTTCCACAATGACCACTTCCTCACCGGCCTTGGGGACATAACCCACGAACACGCCGCCTTCGCCGTGGTCCTTGGCTTCCTTACGGTTGAAGAAGAAGGGCACATCCAGGCCATTCTTGGACAGGGCGATGGAAGCGGACACGGCAATGGAAATGCCCTTGTAGGCGGGGCCATACAGAACGGTGGGCTTTTTGCCCAGCTTTTCCTGGTAAGCCTTGGCGTAGAACTCGCCCAGCTTGGCAATCTGGGTACCGGTCTTGATGTCACCGGCATTGATGAAGTAGGGGATCTTCCGGCCGGACTTGGCAGTGAAGTCGCCAAATTTCAGCACACCTGCACCCTGCAGGAACTGAATAAACTCTTTCTTGTAGCTTTCCATGGTTTATTCTCCTTTTCTCTAAGGTTTAATCGCAGAACTCGGCAACGCAGCGCTCGTAAGCGGCAACGGGGTCGGCAGCGGCGGTGATGGGACGGCCCACCACAATGTAGTCAGAGCCGATGGCCTTGGCAGCGGCGGGAGTCATAACCCGCTTCTGGTCGCCGGCATCGCCGTCAGCAAACCGAACGCCGGGGGTTACGGTGAGGAAATTCTTGCCGCAGCGGTCGTGAACCTTACCGGCTTCCAGGGGAGAGCAGACAATGCCGTCCAGACCGGCGTTCTTGGCGGTTTCGGCGTAGTGCATCACCACTTCGTCAATGGGAGCATGGATCATCAGATCCTTTTCCATGGCTTCCTGGTCGGTGGAGGTCAGCTGGGTTACGGCAATCAGCAGGGGACGGGTGCCATCGGGCCGGGTCAGACCTTCCACAGCGGCCTGCATCATAGCAGTGGTGCCTGCGGCGTGGAGGTTGGTGATGTCCACATCCCGGTTGGACAGCACAGCCATGGCCTTCTTGACGGTGTTGGGAATGTCGTGCAGCTTCAGATCCAGGAAGATCTTGTGGCCCCGGGCCTTGATTTCCCGGACGATGCTGGGACCTTCGGCGTAGTACAGCTCCATGCCGATTTTGACGAAGGGCTTCTTGCCGGTGAACTTATCCAGGAATGCGAAGGTAGCCTCAGCAGAGGAAAAATCACATGCAATAATTACGTCCTTACCCATTTTACTTTGCGCCTCCTATAATTTCACTTAAATTTTCAATTCTGTATTTCTCCATCACCCGGGGCAGATCCCGGATGATATCCCGACAGATGTAGGGGTTGACCAGATTGGCAGCGCCCACTTCCACAGCGGTGGCGCCTGCCAGCATCATTTCGATGACATCCTCGGCGCTGCTGACGCCGCCCATGCCCACCACGGGAATCTTCACGGCGTTTGCCACCTGGTAGACCATCCGTACCGCCACCGGGAAGATGGCAGGGCCGGAGAAGCCGCCCATGGTGTTGGCAATAATAGGCTTGCGGGTGCGCAGGTTGATGCGCATGCCCAGCATGGTGTTAATCAGGCTGATGCCGTCAGCACCGGCATCTTCCACTGATTTGGCAATCTCGGCAATAT
>USHP01000356.1 GCA_900554625.1 uncultured Eubacteriales bacterium
TGTTCTGCATGCTCCTGCGCAAGCACCTTTTGGGTGCCAAGCTGACGGCAATTTCCCAGATTCCCATGGAGCGGGCGGCCACTTTTACCTTTGACTGCACCGACGAAATGGGATTTCCGGTGCAGAAAAAACTGGTGGCTGAGCTGATGGGCAGAACCTGCAACCTGTATCTTCTGTCCCCGGAGGGACGAATTCTGGACTGCCTGCGCCGCATCGGTCTGGACGAAAGCGCCAAGCGGGCGGCGCTGCCGGGACTGAATTACCAGCTGCCGGAGCCGATTGCCAAACAAAATCCCATGGAGGATGTGGACTATTCCGGTTTGCTTACCCAAAACGGAGCGGATTTGCTCTGTGACCGGCTGATGGATACCCTGGGCGGATTGTCGCCCCTGGTATGCCGGGAGGCGGCGCTGTTTGCCGCAGGCAGTGTGGACGCCCGGATTTCCGATTTGGACGTGCATTCTGCCGCCGAGAAATTGGAACTGTTCTTCCGGGAGCATTGCCTGCACCCTGCCCCCTACTGCTATTGCCTGCCTGACGGAACCCCCAAGCAGTTTGCCTTCTGCCCTATCCGGCAATACGGCAGCTGCACCCGGGCAGAGTCCTTCGGCGCTCTGCTGGATGGCTACTACACCCTCCGGGACCGGAAGGACGCCATGCGGCAGAAAAGCCAGGCGGTGCGCAAAACCGTCCAGAACCTGTGCACCCGGCTGACCCGGAAGCTGGCTATCCAGGAAAAAGAACTGGAAGCCACCTACGACCGGGAACGGCTGCGGCAGCTGGGAGACATTCTCACCGCCAACCTCCACCGGGTGGTGAAGGGACAGACAGTAGTTTCCTGTGAGGACTTTTACGACGAAGAGATGAAACCTGTGGACATTCCCCTGTCCCCTATTCTCTCGCCCCAGCAGAATGCCGCCAAGTTCTACAAGGACTACACCCGGATGAAAAACGCCGAGAAGGAACTGACCCATCAGATTTCCCTGGGCGAAACGGAACTGCAATACCTGAAAAGCGTGCTGGAAGAGCTGAACCGGGCCCAGACCGAGGCGGAATTGGAAGAAATCCGCCGGGAACTGCAGGATGGCGGGTATCTGCGGCAAGAATCCGGGAAAAAGCGCATCCGCCAGGAAAAACTCCGGTCCATGGCCTTTACCTCCACCGACGGCTATCCCATCTATGTGGGACGGAACAACCGGCAAAATGAAGAGCTGACCTTCCGGACTGCCCGGAAAGATGACCTCTGGTGCCATGCTTCCAAGGTTCACGGCTCCCATGTGATTATCGCCTGCGGCGGCACTACCCCGCCGGATAACACCATCACCCAGGCGGCCCAGCTGGCTGCCTACTACGCCGAAACTACCGGCGGCCGGAATGTGCCGGTGGACGTGACCACGGTGAAGCAGGTGAAGAAAATTCCCAACGGCAAGCCCGGCATGGTGATCTACCACACCTACAAAACCGTCATTGCCAACCCCTATCCGGATATCGTTCTGGATGAGCTGAACGCAGAAAAAACCGAATGAAAAACCACCGTGCTCCGGGAAATTCCCGAGCACGGCGGTATTGTTTTTGAATTTTTGTAGCCGCTCAGCGCTGGTGGTTGAGCTTGTCGGCCTTGGAGAACACCACATATCCTACGGCGAAGAGGATAATCAGCGCACCAACGGCGATATTCTCGTTTTGCAGCGTCAGGCCAAAGACATTCACGGAAATGCCGGCGGTCAGCTGGCTGATGACGGACACCAGGGTCATTCCCACAAAGGAAGCGCCCTTGCCGCAGATATCCATCAGACCATAAAATTCACCGCTGCGCTCTGCCGGGATGATCTTGCCCAGGTAGCTGCGGCTCAGGGCCTGGATGCCGCCCTGGAACATGCCAACCAGTACGGCCAGCACCCAGAACTGCCACTGGGCGACCAGGAACATGGCAAAAATCGTAATGCCGGTGTAGGCTCCGATGCAGACCTTAATCAGCAGCCCCGTGTCATACCGGGCAGACAGCCGCCCAAAGAAAATGGAACAGGGGAAGGCCACAAACTGGGTCAGAAGCAGCGCCAGCAGCAGTCC
>USHP01000357.1 GCA_900554625.1 uncultured Eubacteriales bacterium
ATTGATCAAATAGTAAATCCCCGGTCGGTTGATCCCCGAAATGCATTTTGCTTCTGACAGCAGGGGACGAGGGATTACATACGTCGTCATTGTGGAAAGATTGCGTCGAATGGAACGAATACCATCCGGCTGCCCGTTGTGATAGATCATTTCCAATTTCTTATTGATTGCCATTGTACTTTTTCTCCTTACCCAACCAGCATGTCGGTCCTTCTGTACCATTGGCTTTTGCTGCCCATTGCATTGCTCTTGCTGAGGTAGATAGCGCTTCATCTCTTGTAGACATATCCCGTTCCACGCCCGCAGCCGATCTTGATGATCGTCCCGATCTTCACCAAATCACCCAATGCCTTTTCAATCGTCGTCGTGCTGATGCCCGGGGCAGGCCTCAATAATATCTTTTTTCGTCACCTTACCAAATTTACCTTCAATGAAGCGACGTACCCGTTCTGGCTTGGAGATTCCCTTCGCAGTCAGATACTCTACACGCTCAAAGGATATCTTATAAGCGTTCTTGATGATTCCAAACATGCAGGAGACAAAAGGCATATTATCATTTGTGCCCTCGTGCCAACCTTTGGAGCTCGCTTCAAGCGCATCATAATAGGTGCCTTGTGTCTTTTCGATGCCAATATATTTACCGACGACGTATTCAGCTCGGTACAGCAGCACAATCGTCAGCAAACGGCTCATGCGCCCATTACCATCGTTGAAAGGTTGGATACATAGGAAGTCCAGCACAAATACAGGAATCAAAAGCAGAGGATCAACTTCGTCTCGTCCAACTTCCCGCAAAAATTCATTGCAGAGTGCATCAACCATGTCCGGTGTTTCAAATGCGAATACTGGACGAAACCGAATCCTTTTCTGACCGTTTTCCAGCTGTTCTTCGATGACATTGCCGGTATTCTTAAAATGGCCGCCGATTCCCATGTTGCAATACTGATCAAGTCGCTGTGCAACTGAAGAATCACGTTGGTCCGAGATGGAATGTACTCGTAATTCTCGCGGATGGTGGAAAGCACATCACGATAGCCCGCAATCTCTTTCTCATTGCGGTTTCGCAGTGTAGCCTATTCTTGCTTGAATTCGCTCATTTGAAGTAAAAACGCCTTCTATACGGTTGGACGCTTCCGTGGATTGTCCTGACAATCTCCAGCAAATGTGACAACACGCCCACTTTCACCTCGATCAACAGATTCTGCTGTCCCTTATATTCATGGATACAGCCCTGCATATGGACGATCTCATGGGTCAAGGGCTTTTCAGCGGATGCCCAAGAATCAAACTCCCGCATTTTGCACCTTCAAAACTCTTTACTCCATGATTGTATCTTGTTTCTGTATAGATATCAATATGCCATGCAAAAAAGCTCTGTCCATGCTTGGGATGGGGCATTTTATATTTCTCTACATACTTTTTCCCCCTCCAGGTTTCCATTCGCCCCTTTTTTAGACATATTTAAGTGAAGGGCATTGGAAAAGAAGAGAACCGCCATGCGCCACAGCACATCCATCGCACACCACCACAGCGAACCGGCCCAAACCACCCGAATCAAAGGAGGAGATTGCTATCGCCAGGAAATATCAGGGATTTGTCGCGCTTCCGCGAAGCGTGCAGCAGCTTCCCATATGGGGCAACGCTTACGACACCGCACTGTGGCTCTACTGCGTGCTTCATGCATCGCACCAACCGTACAAGGGACTTCAGCCCGGGCAGTTCTATGCCTCGCAGGATCAAATCGCCACCCAGCTGCATTGGGCGCGCAAGACCGTGGGCACAGCGCTGCAACGATTGGCTGGCAAGGCGCTGCTCGAGGTGAATACCTCCGACAAGGGACCCCTCATCACCGTCATGTACTGGGAGGAAATCAGCAGCGGACGCGGGTTTCAGGAGGAGCCTCCGCGCGAGAATCCCGTCCTTTTCCCTCTTCCCGCCGAAGAAGAAGTCGGAGGAAGGATCAAGTGGATTAGCCGCTGATTTCGTTTTCGGCGGAGCCCAAAGCGGTATGAAAACCAGTCAAAGACCTGGTCTGCCCATCCATCCACCAGAATGCTGGAAG
>USHP01000358.1 GCA_900554625.1 uncultured Eubacteriales bacterium
GTCTTATTCTGTTTGTGCTGTGCCGGAGCTTTCCCAAAGTAGCAATTTGCGCCGGGGTGCAGGGGCTTTTCAACCTGCTGCCAATCTTTCCTTTGGATGGGGGGCGGATGCTGGAAACCGGACTTCAGATCCTCTGCCCGGAAAAAGCGGAAAGGCTGACCCTTTGGATTCAGCGCATAACCCTGGCGGCCGTCACCGCCGCCGCTTTGTGGGGCAGCCTGGCGCTGCATCTGGGAATCGGCCCGCTGATTTTTATGGAAGTGTGGATATGTAAGGCGATTTCACGAAAAAAACCTTGAAAACCAGGCCATTTCGGGGTACAATAGGGCTACCATTGACAAAGAGGTAACACTATGACCGAACTGAAACAGCGCATTCTTCCCACGGTGCAAAAACCGGCCCGGTACACCGGCGGAGAATGGGGCGAGGTAAAGAAGGATCTGGATGCTGTGCGCGTCCGGGTTGCTTTCTGTTTTCCGGATACCTATGAAATTGGCATGTCCAATGTGGGTATGCGGATTCTTTATGGCGTGATGAACGAGATGGAGGGTGTCTGGTGCGAGCGGGTCTTTGCCCCTTGGGGGGACATGGAAGATGCTATGCGCCAGCATAACCTGCCGCTGTGGGCCCTGGAGAGCCAAAGCCCGGTGAAGGATTTTGACATGATCGCCTTTACCATCGGCTACGAAATGGCCTATTCCAATATTCTGAACATGCTGAATCTGGCAGGGGTTCCCCTCCGGTCGAAGGATCGTCATGAGCTGAAAAATATTGTCTTTGCCGGAGGCGTCTGCGCTTTCAACCCGGAACCGCTGGCGGACTTTATCGATTTCTTCTCCCTGGGAGAAGGGGAGGACAGTACGGTGGAAATTGTATCCCTGTACGACCGGGCCAAAGCCGAGGGCTGGAGCAAGGATACCTTCCTCCACGCCGTTGCGAAAATTCCCGGGGTCTATGTCCCCAGCTTCTACCGCCATGAATATCACGAGGATGGTACCCTTGCGGCCATTGTACCCTTGGAGGGAGCGCCGGAAGTGGTGACCAAGCGGATTGTGGAGGATTTGGACGAGGCCTATTTCCCTACCAAAATGATTGTTCCTTCTACGGAAATCGTCCATGATCGGGCCAACTTGGAGGTGTTCCGGGGCTGCATCCGGGGCTGCCGGTTCTGCCAGGCGGGCTTCAGCTGCCGCCCGGTGCGAAAGAAAAGCCCGGAAGTGCTCTACCGCCAGGCGGTGGAGACGCTGGAACATTCCGGCAATAACGAAATTACCATTTCCAGCCTGTCTACCTCGGATTACCGGGGACTGAAGGATTTGACAGACATGCTGCTGCCTTACTGCGCCCAGCAGAAGATCAATCTGTCGGTGCCTTCTTTACGGGCGGACAACTTCTCCCGGGAACTGATGGAGAAATTGCAGACCGTCCGCAAAAGCGGCCTGACCTTTGCGCCGGAAGCCGGCACCCAGCGGCTGCGGGACGTCATTAACAAAAACCTGACGGAAGAAGAGATCCTCACCACCTGCTCCCGGGCCTTTGCCGGCGGCTGGAACAGCGTGAAGCTGTACTTTATGCTGGGACTGCCCACGGAAACCGACGAAGATGTGCTGGGCATTGCGGAACTGGTGTACAAGGTGATTCAGGAGTGGAAGGCCAACGCGGTGAACAAGAAGCGGGGACTGCGGGTGCATGTGGCCACGGCGTACTTCGTTCCCAAGCCCCATACTCCCTTCCAATGGGAAAAGCAGATTACTCCCCAGGAATATCTGCGCCGGTGCAAATTGCTGAAATCCCATTTCTATTCCAAGTCCATTGAGTATGACTATCACAGCCCGGATCTGAGCCGCCTGGAGGCGGTGTTTGCCCGGGGTGACCGCCGCTTGGGGCCTGTGCTGGAAACAGCGGTTGCCAGCGGCGCCCGACTGGATGGCTGGGATGAGTATTTCAATTATGCCAAATGGTTCGATGCCTTCCAGAAGTGCGGCGTAGATCCGGACTTCTACACCGTTCGGGGATATGACGAGGAAGAAATCCTCCCCTGGGACACCATCGACGTTGGCG
>USHP01000359.1 GCA_900554625.1 uncultured Eubacteriales bacterium
CCGTTTATGAGGGAAAAACCGGACTGCAATTCTGTTCTCTCCAGCAGGCGGAGGACTTGGCCGGTTTCGTTGAGAAGCATGGCGGTATTGAAAAAGTCCAAAAGCTGATTGCAGACAGTTTGGAGCGCACCGGTCTTTCTCCCCGCTATACCCGACCGGATGAAAAGAAAAAGGACATCTTCCCGCCAAAGGAAAAAGACGAGAACCGGGTTTTTGCCAAAGACCTGATGGGCAGCAAGCATTACTATTACCGCTTCTACAATGAGAATGGTATTGAACTCTACACGATGGAAAAGAAACGGGAGTTCTTCCAGACTGTTTATGTTCCCTGCGATGGCTTCATGGTGGGTATCGACCAGCGGCACCGATTGGAAGAAATTCTGAAATGGCTGTCCACGCTGGAACATGGCATCCGGGGTGAGATTGAACGGGTTTTCAATGAGAGTATGGGCGATCCGAAACGGTGGGCAAACCTGGGCTTTGCCAATCTGCTGGGACGGTACTATGAGGCAAAACGGCACAATATTCCATTAGAAGCAGAGCGCAGGCAGCGGGAAGAACGATGGGCGACAGAGCGTGAAGCAGAGAGGCGCCAGCGTGAACAGGAACAGCAGGCCCGCTATGATACCGCTATCCAGGAGGCTGAGAAGGATATTCTGGCGGGAAAGGAGGTGGTAAACCGGGAGGTCAACGGCAAGGCCCTGATTATGCAGCTTTTCCGGGAGCATGAGATTCCAGTCCCCCTGAAAACACAGGGCTGGATCATCAATGCGCTGCACAGCATCCGCTATTCCCCGGAAAGCGGACAGTGGGACTACCGTTATTATAGAAAAAGCCGTGACAGTACGAAAATGTTTGAACTGCTCCCGAAGCTGTCAGCGGCAATTCAGACCAAGCAGCAGTTTGAAGAACAGGGTGAGGCCAGCCCAGAGGCCCCCGCCGCTGCGGACGAGGACGAGCAGGATATGGAACTGTAAACCTTTTTTGGGAAAGGAGTTCGCATGAAAAAAGTAATTGTAGGTATTTCCGCCGCTGCCGCCGTGGTTGGCGGCTTTTTCTATTTTGCCTGGTACCGGCATTACCGAGACGCGATCCGGTGAGGCGGTTCCTGCGACCAAGGAGGTGAGGCATCATGCCGCTTGCGGCAACAAGGGCACCCTACACCCTATTTATCGTGGATGACGATATGCCCCCGAATCCCCGTGAGGACTACGACTGCCTGGGGAAAATGGTCTGCTGGCATGGGCGCTACTCTCTGGGTGAAAAGCACGATTTTGAGGAACCCCGTGATTTCTTGAAGGATTTGCTGTTTTCTGAATATTCCAGCAGCCATAACCGGAGCAATCCGATCTTTGCGTTTCTCAAATCTGGTAAGGCCAAGGACGCCAAGCTGGAGTACAACCGCTCCACAAGGGAGTGGGAGCTGCTGGAGAACCAACGCTGGACTTCCGAGAGTGACTGGTATGTATCGTCCAGCTATGCCGCCTCGCTGAAAGATGATGTGCCGGATTGGTTTCTGGATGACTGCCTCTCCGCCCTCTCCACCGGCGAACTGTTTTCACTGGTGGAGCAAATGGAGGGTATGGTGATCCTGCCCCTCTATCTCTACGACCATTCGGGCATCACCATGAACACCACCGGCTTTTCCTGCCCGTGGGATTCCGGTCAGGTAGGATGGATTTATGCGGATAAAAAGAGAATCGAAGCGGAGTACGGCAAGGTAACGGCTGAAACTGTGGAGAAGGCCCGCCAAGTGCTGGAGGGCGAGGTGAAGTCCTACGACTACTTTCTGACTGGCCAGTGCTACGGGTTCCAGCTATTCCGGGAAGATGTGGAGGTGGATAGCTGCTGGGGCTTCCTGGGCGAGATACGGGATGTGCAGGATGATGTAAAAGACTATCTGCCGGAGGACTGCGATCCGGCTATCGTGGAACTGCTCCAGTTCCGCTATGAGGAGCTGGAAATTGACGAATATCTGGAAGAATTGAGGGAAGAAACGGAGGGATTGGATTGTGAAGCTGGATAAAACACAGCCGTTGTATATCCTTTATGGG
>USHP01000360.1 GCA_900554625.1 uncultured Eubacteriales bacterium
GCCCGGCCCCACATGGAAGTGGACGCCATTTTGCCCAAGGGCCGCACTAACCCTCCCGCCAGTAAGTAATGCTGCTGGATGAGCAGGCCGTCCGGGCCAATATCCGCAACCGGGACGGAAAACGAGTCTACTACCTGGGCAAAGGGGACCAGCTGACCAGCGGAGCCAGGGACTATTTAAGCCGGGAACGGATTGCCATTTTACCGGCGGAGCAGGCCAAAGTAGAATGCTACCGGCTGCTGAATGGAGGATTCCTGGAAGAAAAGCCGGAGCACATGACCCATCTCAATGCCCAGGTGCTGGTGCCCAAAAACCACAGCCGGATTCTCTTCCGGGGAAAGATGGACACTCTGGAGGGGAGCTGATTCTGTGCCAGCAGGCGGACAAAGCCTTGGAAAAGCCGGTGGGGGAGATTCTGGCCCTGGCCCGGCAGATTATTCGCTGCGATGTGCTGGAAGAGAAGCTGCAGTGGGATACCCTGTGCGGTCTGACGGAGCAGGAGCAGCGCAGACGCAGCCACTTTCCCCAGGAGTACTACGGTCAGCCCCACTTTATGCCGCAGGCTCAGGATGGCCCGGTGATTGCCTGGCTGAACCGGGCCCGGTGCGCCGCCCGGGAGGCGGAACTTTCGGCGGTAACGGCCTTTTCCGACCGGGAGGGCAACCCCACCCGGGTGGATCTTCTCCGGGCACTGAATCGGATGAGCAGTATGCTCTATATTTTGATGGTGCGTAAAAAAGCGGAACATCCGGGCACGGTCTGACCGTGTCCGGAATGCCCGGACGCCCCATGGACAAAAGGATGAACACTATGAAGCTGAAAACCACCCTGTTGGGGAAAACTTACACATTCCGGGACATCAAAGAGGTGCTGGCCAAGGCCAACGAGGAGAAAACCGGAGACAAGCTGGCGGGTCTGGCAGCGGAAAGCGCCCAGGAGCGGGTGGCTGCCAAGGTGGTGCTGTCGGCGCTGACCCTGGGTGACCTCCGGGAAAGTCCGGCGGTACCCTACGAAGAGGACGAGGTAACCCGGATCATTCAGGATGACGTGAACGAAACCGTCTACAACAAAATCCGGGGCTGGACGGTGTCCGACCTGCGGGAGTGGATTCTGAGCGAAACCACAACCGGCGCCGACATCCGCAAACTCAGCCGGGGCCTGACATCGGAAATGGTAGCGGCGGTGTGCAAGATCATGGGCAACCTGGATCTGATTTACGCTGCCCAGAAAATCACCGTCACCGCCCACTGCAACACCACCATTGGTTTGCCCGGCACCCTTAGCTGCCGGCTCCAGCCCAACCATACCACCGACGATCCCGAGGGCATCACGGCCTCCACCCTGGAAGGCCTGAGCTTCGGTGCCGGTGATGCGGTGATTGGTCTGAACCCGGTGACCGACATCCCGGAGCAGGTGGGCAAGGTGCTGCGCCGGTTCCAGGAGATCAAGGAGCATTGGCAGATTCCCACCCAGATCTGCGTTCTGGCCCATGTAACGGCCCAGATGAAGGCTGTTCGCGCAGGAGCCCCCTGCGACCTGATTTTCCAGTCCATTGCAGGCAGCCAGAAGGGCAACGAAGCCTTCGGCTTCTCGGCGGCAACCCTGGAAGAAGCCCGGCAGCTGCTGCTGAAAGAAGGCACCGCCGAAGGGCCCAACGTCATGTACTTTGAAACTGGGCAGGGCTCCGAGCTTAGCTCCAACGCCCACCACAACACCGACCAGGTGACCATGGAGGCCCGGTGCTACGGATTTGCCAAGCGATTCCAGCCCTTCCTGGTCAACACCGTGGTGGGCTTTATCGGGCCGGAATATCTGTACGATGCCCGGCAGGTCACCCGGGCGGGACTGGAAGACCACTTTATGGGCAAGCTCACCGGCATTTCCATGGGCTGCGACTGCTGTTACACCAACCACATGAAGGCCGACCAGAATGACATTGAGAATCTGGCAAGCCTGCTGACTCTGGCGGGGTGCAACTACTTCATGGGCATTCCCCATGGAGACGATATCATGCTCAACTACCAGACCACCGGCTTCCGGGAAACGGCG
>USHP01000361.1 GCA_900554625.1 uncultured Eubacteriales bacterium
CCGGTAGACAGGGCGCTGGTGGCAAAGACACTCAGCGCCACCGCCGCCGCTGCCGCAATGGAGCCCAGCAGAATCAGCAAGTCCCGTTTTCTCACAACAAATCCCCTCCTTTTGGCACATCCTATGCCCAAAGGAGGGGATCTATGCTTACTTTGATTTTCCTTATTGTCCGCCGTGGAGGTATTTGTAATCCCAGTCCAGGTCAAACAGCTTGTTGCCCATTTCCATGGGGCAGCCGGTGTACAGATCGTCTGCCAGTTCCCGCAGAACCTCCGCCGGTTCCAGACATTCAATGTAGAATTCCGGCAGCTCCTCTTCCCCCAGCCTGATGCCCAAGATGGCTCCCACCAGGGCCCCCACCGCAGCGCTGCGTCCGGAGTGGTTCACGGCAAGAATCATGGCGCTGTCAAAATCTCCCCGGCTGGCAAGGCAGGCGTACACCGCCCCGGCCAGCACCTGGGCAGCATTGCCGCAGCTCAGCCGCTCCATCACATCCACCGGCCGGAGATTGGGAGATTCGGCATAGGTAATGGCATGGCGCACCAGGGTTGCCACCTCATAGGCCTGGCTGTACTGGTGGCCGAACTGGTCTTTCATGGCTTCCACCGCTTCCAGAATCAGGGGCTTCAACGGTGCCTGGGGATTGCACAGCAGCTTGCTGATAATGTGGCTCAGCACCGCACCGGACAAGAATGCCGTGGGGCTGCCATGGGTCAGGGCAACGGCTTCCGCACCCAGCCGGTCAATCTCTTCCTGGTCCATACGATCCTCGTGGAAGAACAGGCCCACACCGATGGCGCTGGTCAGTCCCCCCGGTGAGGCGAAGCTGTTGGTGGGCATTTCCAACGCTCCCAGATTCTCCCGGCTCAAGGTGTCCAGCATCCGGGTATCCATGCACCGGCGGCGGCACAGCTCCGCCCGGCGCAGCAGCCAGCAGTACGTCCGACTGGGACGGCCCCAGGGGCGCTGGGATGCTGCCCATTCCCGGCTGCTCAAGCCGATATACTTGATAAAGGGGGCCATTTTTCCCAGCATCTGTCCCCGGGTCAGGCCGAACAGCAGACCGTTACAGGTAAAGGCCGCCAGCTGGGTATAAGACGTTACGTCAGCATAGCCATTGACAAGGTCATAGCCCAACAGCCCGTTGGGGCCGTAATCCCGCTGAATTTCCTGCCAGCTCCGGTTGTCCACGGTGTATCCCATGGCGTCTCCCACTGCCATTCCCAGCAGGCACCCCCGGTAGGACGATTGTGCTAAGGCCATCGCTGTCCACTCCCTTCCAACGCTTTTTGTCTTATTATAGCCCCCCTGATGGGAAAAGGCAAGGAAAATATCCCCAGGTCAGGGGCATTTGTTTACATAATCTTTTCAATGGCAGTCAGAGCCTGCTCCAGGGCTTCCTCTTTCACGCCGGAATAGTTCACCACCAGACAGTGCCGGTCCCGTCGCTGGTCGTGGTAGTATTCACTGAGGGCTTTCACCCGGATTCCCACATCAGAAAGTTTCTGAACCAAATCCCCATCCGGCAGGGCCGTGTCCACTTTGAGAAGAAAATGCAGCCCTGCATCCTGCTCCAGAATGGCCAGCTTCTGAGAAAAGGAGCAGTTTTCCAGGAGGGAAACCAGGGCGTTTCTACGTTTTTTGTAGAATTTTCGCATCCGGTTGATGTGCTTTTCAAAATACCCCCGGGAAAGAAACCGGGCCAGGGTGTACTGCTCAAAGCTGGGTACCGTGCAGCTGTAAAAACCCAGTACCTTCTGAAACTGCTCCATCAGCGCCGGGGGCAGCACCATATAGCTGATACGAATGGAGGGGGCCAGGGTTTTGGAGAAGGTGTTCATATAAATCACCCGCTGGGCGCCGTCCAGGGTTTGCAGCGTGGGCATGGGGTGGGCATCGAAGCGAAATTCCGAGTCGTAATCATCTTCAATAATCCACTTGTCCTCCCCGGCCCAGTCCAGCAGTTCCATCCGGCGGCTCACCGGCGTCACCAGTCCTGTGGGGAAATGGTGGGAGGGCGAACAGTGCAGCACATCCGCCTGGGA
>USHP01000362.1 GCA_900554625.1 uncultured Eubacteriales bacterium
TCAGCACCACTTCATCCAGCAGCACCCCGGCAAAGGTAATGCCCTGAATCAGGCTGGCAGAGCTTTCGTCCCGCCCACCAAAGATGTAGAACTGATTTTCCCGCCCCCGGAAGGTTACCGTCACCAGATTTTCCGACCGTTTTTCCTGCCACCTGGCCCCCAATTCCGTCAGCCGGGGCAGGATTTCCGACAGCACATTGCGCCGAAGAGAGGCAATGGTTTTTCCGCAGACGCCGAACTTCTTCCCATCGAAGCAGCTCATGGCCCACAGGAAAAAGCTCAGCCCCATAGCCAAGGTTTTTCCCGACCGAACCGCCCCGTCGCAGACGATGGCTTCCTTCCCCGCATGGGGACTGCCCGGCACCCACCAGGTTAACACGGTGCGCTGTTTGGGAGAAAACACCGGCTGCTTCATTCTGCCCCACCGCCCTGGAGGGCCTGGAAGAATCCTTCCATGGTGCTGTCCTCTTCCTGGGCCAGCTGGCTGAGCATCTGCAAAGCCTCCAGCCGATCCAGCAGCTTGATTTCCACCGTTCCCTTTTCATTGCGCTTGATTTCGCTGAGTAACCCCAGATCCAGCCTGTCCAGTTCCGGCGCTTCTTCCAACGCCAGCCGAACACAGTCGTTGGTACTGCCGAAAGCCAGTTCCGCCAGCCGCCGCACCACATCCTGCCGCCGGATCTGCCCGGTACGGATGCGCTGTTTCAAGGTTTTTTCTCCGCTTTTGTTTTCCATATCACCCTTCCTTTCACACCTGGGCACAAAACAAAAAAAGTTGCCCCCAAAGGAGCAACTTTTCGAAAAAGCAAAAAAATCGGGAAGCAAGTGCTTCCCGATGGGTTAAAATTTCTCTCTGATTGCGGCGTTTCCTCTGTCCAGGATTTCCGTGTATTTCTCCCCCAGAGCCTTCTTCAGAAGATTATATTCCGTCAGGCTTCCATGGGGCACCGCCCAGGCGCCGGCATCGGTGCCCACTGCCAGCAGGCCGCCCAAATTGGCAAACTCCGCCACATTTTCCATGGCACTGTCCAGAATGGCTTCCACTTCGGTGTCCGGATACCGGCCCTTTCCCCGCAGATTGCCGATGGTAGACAAGGTAGGCACCCACACCGTGCCGGATTCTGCCATAGCCGCCAGGGCTTCCCCATTTAAGTAAGCTCCATGTTCCACAGAATCCACCCCAGCCTCCGCCGCAGCCATAACCGTTTTGGCACCATTGACATGGGCCATGACGGCAAAGCCTTCCTCATGGGCAATGTGTACCAGCTGCCCGATTTCTTCCGGCGGCAGGCCATCCTCCGTCAGCACCCCGAACCGGTCAAAATCCATCAGCCCGGAGATCATGATTTTGATAAAGTCTCCCTGTTCCTGCCGGGTCTGCCGGACCAAATCCGTATATTCCCGGAGGTTTCCATAGGTTTTCCCGATGAACTTTCCGTAATGTCCCACTTTGCACAGGGGGGCCAACGGGGTGCGGTAGACAATCCCGTATTCCTTTGCCAACTCTCTTGCCCGTTTGCCTACACCCCACCGGTCGCCGCCGTCTCGCAGATAGGTAAAGCCCAAATTGTGATAGGTTTGCAGGACCTGACGAACCCAGGTTTCCTCCACCTGCTCCGAATGCCGCCGGATGGCACTTTTCCAGTCCACCCCATCCAGCACCATATGAATATGGCAATCACAGAACATCCTTACCGCCGCCTTTCTGGCCTCAGTATAGCAGATTTCCCCCGCCTTCGCAAGCAAAAGGGGACGGCAAAGCCGTCCCCCTTCTCTTATTTCTTATACAGCATCCGAATGGAGTTGAGCACGCACAGCATGGCAACGCCGGAATCGGCAAATACCGCCAGCCACATGGACGCATACCCAAGCAGTCCCAGAACCATCACCGCCAGCTTGATTGCCAGGGCAAAAATCACGTTCTGCCAGGCAATTTTCTTCGTCTGTCTGGCAATGTCCAGGGATTGGGGAATTGCCTCCACATCCGAGGTCATGAACACCACATCCGCCGCTTCAATGGCCGCATCCGCGCCGCTGCCCATGGC
>USHP01000363.1 GCA_900554625.1 uncultured Eubacteriales bacterium
GAACGGAGCTCAACGAGGAAAACTGCACATACCTGAAGGACTTCGGTGCGGCAACCGCCTCTAACGGGGCTGTGGGTCTATACCATATTGCAAACCTCACCCCTGAGGCAAAGGAGCTGGGTGAGAGCCTCATCAAGGAGAACGCCCAGGTCTATATTATCGATGACGCAGAGCTTGCCCGGGTGAAAGCCAACTACCCCGTCATCTGGAAGAATCCCGACGCAAAGCCCCAGCTGTGCTTTGTGGGCTGTCCTCACCTGAGTCTGCAGCAGCTCCAGGACTGGACCGAGCGGCTGGAGCAGAGACTGAAAGCCGCCGGACGGCAGAAGGTCTGCATTCCCACGGTATTCACCACCGCCCCCGGGGTGAAGAAAGCCTTTGAAAACAGCCCTTACGGTGCCCGTTTGGCAGCAACCGGAGTGATTCTGTCCTGCATTTGCCCGCTGATGTACATGAATAATCCCCTGTGCGGCCCCATGCCGGTAATCACCTGCTCCAACAAGCTGCGCACCTACACCACCGCCCGGTACTACACCGAGGAGGAAATTCTGATGAAGATTACGAAAGGAGGCAATCCCCAATGAGAGAATTTCACGGACGTGTGATTGCTCCGGGCTGCGCAACCGCCCCGGCGCTGGTATCCCACGGAGGGCTAAACACCCTGGCCTCCTTCCAGAAGGCGCTGCAGTTCGGCGACAAGCAGGCCACCTGCGGCGACCAGAATAACCCCGACCTGTATGGCAAGCAGATGGCGGGCAAGGCCCTGTGCCTGCCCCAGACCATCGGCTCTACCACCGGCGGTCTGGTGCTCTACTGCGCCTGCTCCATGAACCGGCAGCCTGCCTGTCTGCTGTTCTCCAACCCCATTGACTCCCTGGCGGCCGCCGGTTCCGTGCTGGCAGCGGTGTGGCTGGACAATGTGCAGATGCCGGTGTTGGACTGCCTGGGCGACGAATTTTTGTCCTATGTTCAAGACGGCATGACCATCACCATCGGAGAAAACGGTCTTGTCCGGGTGGAATAATCTGTTTCCTGTTTGAATTGACTCCCGCCGCAGTTCGCTGCAGCGGGAGTTTTTCTGTCCCGACAACCATGCGTTCTAAATCCGAACGATTAGAAAATCATTTCTAACTCATCGTTCTATTTTGCAACACTTTTTCGACAATTATTCACACATTTTTACATTACGTTCTATAATGAAACATTTTTTCTGTTTCCTCACTGGGAAAACCCAGAAAAGACTGGTAAAATAACCATAAACAATAGCACCGAAGAGGAGAGATTTGGATGATCCAGCTATTGATGATTGCAGACGACTTTACCGGCGCGCTGGATGCCGGTGTTCAATTTGCCTCTCACGGGGCCAAAACCACCGTAATTACCGATACCATTTCCCAATGGAGCCAGGATGTTCAAAATGTGGACGTTCTGGTGGTGGATGCCGAAACCCGGCACATGCCCGCTCAGCAGGCCTACGACACCGTGCATCGGATCGTCACCCAGGGCGTCCAGGCAGGAATCCCTCATATTTATAAAAAGACAGACTCCGCCCTCCGGGGCAACATCGGCGCGGAGCTCAGCGCTCTGCTCCACGCCAGCGGCGAAAAGCAGCTCCCCTTCCTCCCCGCCTTTCCCCAGATCGGCCGCTGCACCAAGCAGGGTGTCCACTACATCCAGGACCTGCCGGTAGCCCAGAGCGTATTCGGCAAGGACCCCTTTGAGCCGGTAAAGGAATCCCGGGTGGACAAGTTGATTGCCGGTCAGACCCAAGACCCCGTCACTGTGCTGCCTCCCCTGGATTACGGCGATGCTCTGCCGGAGCAGGAAGGCATTCTAGTATTCGACTCCCTGAGCGAACGGGATCTGTCCATCACCGCCCACCGGCTGATGGAGGGAAAGAAGCTGGCCATCATGGCTGGCTGCGCCGGTTTCGCCGCCATGCTGCCTCAGCTGCTGGGCACCAACACCCTGCATCATGAGCCTGTCCTGCCCAAGCTGGATTCCCGGCTGCTGGTGCTGTGCGGCAGTGTCAATCCCATTACCC
>USHP01000364.1 GCA_900554625.1 uncultured Eubacteriales bacterium
GTCATATGGCGGTGATGGGGCCGCTGGGGCTGACGTTGGGCTGCCTGCTGCTCATGTTCTTTGCCCGCAAAGCGATGTATGCTTGGGCGATCAGCATTTTTACCCTGGCACTTCCGTTGCTGCTGCTGATCAGCAATGTATATCCCGCATAAAGAAAATAATTTGCTGCCGTGAAAACAACGGCAGCATTTTCTTTTATCGGATTACAAAATGCAGTCAAAAACGACAGGAAGCTTTGATATAATGAATTGTAGTGTGCAGGATGCAGTGAGGAAAGCCGATGCCGCGGAAACATCTGCGGATAACCCGACGGCGGCCCTGTGACACGCTGCACCCGGCAGAAAAGGACATAAGCAGCAGCGGTTCCATTGGAGCCGCTGCAATTTTTATAATAAAATCGTCCGCCGGAAAATGGCGGACGATTGAAGATTACTCTGCTTCCAGATCCTGGACTTTTTGATTTTTGCCAAAGTACGCCAGCACATAACTGACGAAGGAAATTGCAAGAAACACACCGTCGGTCAGTGCAATCGCATTTACCACAGCCGGGTTCATTTCGGGGAACAGCACCAAGGCAATCAGGCTGATGAACAAAACGGTAGTACACACCTTTCCGGTCATCAATGCGCCGGGGAGCATTCTTCCTTTGCGCAGGAAGAAGATGCCCGCAATCAGCTGAAAGGCTTCCTTCACTACGAACAGCGCCAGTACCGGCATTAGAACAGGATACTCCAGGGACAAACACAGCGTCAAAGTAAACTGGGTCATTTTGTCCGCAATGGGGTCCAGAATCTTTCCTACTGTGGTGATCATATTGAAATGACGGGCGATTTTCCCGTCAATCATATCCGTCAAGCAGGACACAGCCATAATGGTTCCGGCGAGGACATACTGGTGCGTCTGGGTAGCGTTCAGATAAATGTAAGCATACACGGGAATCAGCGCCAGTCGGAAGAAGCTGAGTAAATTCGGTATGGAGAATATTTCCTTTTTCCAGTTTTTAATCAACATGGATTTTTCCTCCGTAAATGGCTATAAATTGCACTGTTATTATAGCACGCTTTTACGCAGTTTATCAAGAGTAAGGATTCAAATCCGGAAAAAGTTTATACTCTGGACATATTCATGAAGGTTTTTCGAGCATCTTTCTGTTCACAAAAATCAGGGAGTTTGCTTGATGGTGGCCAGGGGATACTGCAGCGCAAGATGCTTCCAGGTATTCCGGTCCAGGTTCCCCGTCATAGGAAGACCGCACATATGCTGGAAAGCGGAAATGCAATCTGCGGTGCACTCATCCAGCAGGCCGGAAATTGGCGGCTGTCCCATGCATCCATACCGCTGAGAAATGACACACAGCATACTCTGTACCAAATACATGTGGGGACAGCTTTCTCCTTTGCAGATGGTTTGACAGGGGTTCAGTGGGACATAAATGGACTGCGCCGGAACTTGCTCCGTCAGCGCCGGTTCAAATTCCGCTACCACGGCATCCCAGGTGGCCTGATCCGTGATCCCGGTGACCGGCAGGCCGTGTTTTCTCTGAAAGGTGGAGATTGCGCCCATGGTTTGTGGACCGTAGATCCCATCGGGAATGATGTTGCCATAGTCGGAATCCCGCTGGGCAATGATCCGCAGCATGGTCTGCAGACTTCGGATAGGCTGACCTATAAATGTTTCGGGCGGTCTCATCGAATTACCTCCTGCTGCACCGGGTCCTGATTCCCGGAACGCAGAGTAGTACCGGGGAATTGGGTCATGGTGCTGGTTTTGGAATAACGGGTACGGGGATTGCCCTGATTCAACAATGCATTGGTGTAGGGGAAATTCTCAGGATTGCGCAGACTGGTGCCTTCAATTCCTGCAAACTGTTCATAAATTTTCTCCCATGTTTCATTGTTGACAGAGCCTGTTTGAGGGATACCCAGCCAGCGCTGGGCGGCTACAACTGCGTTTTGTGTAGCAGGGCCAAAAATTCCGTCTACGGCAATCTCAGGGATTTCGGGAATGTAAGCGCCCAGTAC
>USHP01000365.1 GCA_900554625.1 uncultured Eubacteriales bacterium
ATCGCTATATCCCCCAGCCTGATGGCAGTTTTCGTCGAAAACAGGTTTCGGATATGCAGGCAAATTCTTCCAAGCCGATGACGCCAAAATCCCCTCCCAATCAGCAGCCGCAAAGGCAAGAGCCGGTTCCTGCCGCCGTTTCAAACCGCCCCCGAAACGGACAGCCATCTCCTGCCTATCGGCCTGCTCACAATACTTCCTCTCCTCCACGCCGTCAGGAACACCGCCAATACGCGTCCCCGTCTGTGCCAGTAGGGTCGTTTTTCCGGCAGTTGCTGCCAAAAGATTTCTGCACGGAGGATTTGATCGTTGTTCTGCTTCTTCTGCTGATGGCAGGAGACTCCCAGAAAGATCAGAATTCCGCACTGCTGACTTTGGCACTATACCTGTTTCTGTAAAAATCCGTTGCTTTGCGTCGAATGAACTGATATAATGATGGGCAATCTACAGTGGGAGGTTGCCCTGTGATAACAAAAGAAAAGCAAGAATTAAAAAAGCGAATCGCTGCTTCCGCCGCATGTTTGCTGATGGTTGCAGCGATCGTATGTCATTATCTCTTCTCCGGCTGGGGATTTTACTGGAAAGTTTCCCCCCAGGAAGAAGCTCTTCGGCTGCAGCTGGTGGAAACAGCGGAGCAGTATCTGGGCTATAACGAAGCCGACGGCAGTCATAAATCCATTCTGAACATCTACAACAGCCACGAACCGCTGGCTGTGGGATATGTGGTGCAGGAGACGGACAGCTGGTGCTCCACCTTTGTCAGCGCAATGGCGATTGAATGCGGTTTGACGGATATCATTCCCACCGAATGCGGCTGTGAGCGTCACATCGCTCTATTCCAGAAAATCGGCCGCTGGGAAGAAGATGACGGTGCCGTTCCCCTGCCGGGAGATTTGATTTTTTACGACTGGGATGCAAAAGGTTTTGGCGACTGTACAGGCTGGTCTGACCATGTGGGTATTGTAGTGGGTACCAAATGGCCTTTCGTGAAAGTAATCGAAGGGAACAAGGACGACGCCGTAGGTTACCGGTATATCCTTCTGAATGATATGCACATCCGTGGATATGCCATGCCGGATTACGCGAGTCTGGCCAATTCTTCTGACCAATCATAAATTTGTGGAGGCGACTGCTGTCGCCTCCACTTTTCTGCTTATGCATTACTGTTGTCTCCGATGGGGAAGGTAACACCTCCAACCGTAAGGCTTTCCATATCCTCCAAGGGAATAATCTGGTCAAAAACCTTTCCTTTCACACCGATGGTTTTTCCCTCCTCAGCTGCTAAGGAACCGCCGGAGACAGTTAAGTCCAGAACTGTGCCATCCTTCTTCGTCAAAAGCACCGCAATGTTTTCCTGATAACGCTCACTTTCACGTTTGTCTTCATCGGGCAGTTTTCCGCTTTCCGCACTGCTCCACTGCACTTGAGAATCCACTTCATAGGCAACACTGATTGCTAGGGGGGAAAGGCGAATTTCTGTGATGGTAAAATTCAGGCCATCCTGAGAAAAGGTCTCTCCGCCACCCAAATGGACGGAAGTATCCTCATAGGCAATGTCAAAGCGGAACTTCCAATCTCCCTCTAAAACGGGAAATCTCTCCTTTGCGGTATCATCATAACAGAAAAGGTCATGGAACTGTGCTGTGACCTTCCCTTGATTCACTGGTTCGTCAGAACTGAATACCGTGACATACTGGATTTCCGAATCTCCCGGTACTGTGTCTACAAAGTAAGCGGTACCATGCCCGCCCTTACCGTAAGACGTGCGGTCAAACGATCCTGACAGCAGATGATTCGCTGTCACACCTTCCGGCAGCAAGGGCGTCCCATCATCCCGGCGGATGGTATAGACCATACAGATATTATATTCATCCCCGATCACGGCATCTGCCTGAATGGTAACGCCGTTGTCTGTATCAGAAGCCCCTATAGGGTGGCCAATGTTATCAATCACCTCTGTTTGGGCAACGCTGCCACCGAAGATGGGAGCCAGAAGCTCTGACAGCGGTGTGGGAATGC
>USHP01000366.1 GCA_900554625.1 uncultured Eubacteriales bacterium
ATCCGGGACAGTTTACCAAATGCTACATACATTGGCTTTACCGGTACCCCCATTTCCTCCAAGGACCGCAGCACCCGTGAGGTATTTGGCGACTATATCGACATCTACGATATGACCCAGGCAGTGGAGGACGGCGCCACCCGCCCGGTCTACTACGAAAGCCGGGTCATCCACCTGAAGCTGGACGAAAACACCCTGCGGCTTATCGACGCGGAATATGACCTGATGGCGGAGAATGCCGACCCTTACGTCATCGAAAAGAGCAAAAAGGAACTGGGCCAGATGGAGGCCATTCTGGGGGCGGACCAGACCATCGCCTCGCTGGTGGATGACATACTGGACCATTACGAAAACTACCGCGCCCATCTGCTCACGGGCAAGGCCATGATCGTGGCGTATTCCCGCCCCATCGCCATGAAGATTTACAAGCGCATACTCCAGCTTCGCCCGGACTGGACGGAAAAGGTCGCCGTGGTCATGACCCAGGGCAACAACGACCCGGAGGAATGGCGGGAGATCATCGGCAACAAGGCCCACAAGGAGGAGCTGGCCCGCAAATTCAAGGACAACGACTCCCCGCTGAAAATCGCCATCGTGGTGGACATGTGGCTCACCGGTTTTGACGTGCCGTCCCTGGCCACCATGTACGTGTACAAGCCCATGGCCGGACACAACCTGATGCAGGCCATCGCCCGCGTAAACCGCGTTTTCCGGGATAAGGAGGGCGGCCTGGTGGTGGACTATGTGGGCATTGCCGCCGCGCTCAAGCAGGCCATGAACGACTACACCGTCCGGGACAAGAAGAACTACGGCGACCCCGACGTGGGCAAGGCGGCCTATCCCAAGTTCCTGGAAAAGCTGGAAGTCTGCCGCGATCTCTTCCACGGGTTTGACTACACCGGCTTCCTGACGGGGGACGATCTGGAAAAGGCACGAATGATCAGCGGCGGCGTCAACTTCCTGCTGGGTCAATCGGTGGCTGAACGCGGCCTGCCCGACAGCGAAAAGACGCAGAACGTCTACATCAAGGAAGCGCTTCTGCTTCGGCAGGCCCTTTCCCTGTGCAGCAGCATGGTGGATGAGAGGACCCGGTTTGAAGCGGCCTATTTTGAGGCGGTGCGGACCATGCTGGTGCGGCTCACAACCGGCGGCACAGGCAAGAAATTCACGCTGCCGGAGGTCAACCAGCGCATCAACGAACTGTTGAAGCACAGCATCCAGAGTGAAGGCGTCATCAACCTGTTTTCCGATGTGGGCACGGAGTTCTCCCTCTTTGACCCGAAATTCCTTGAAGAAATCGCTGGCATGAAGGAGAAGAACCTTGCCGTCGAGCTGCTGAAAAAGCTGATTGCGGAGCAGGTCTCCATCTACCGGCGTACCAATCTGGTGAAATCGGAAAAATTCTCCGAGATCATCCAGAGCGCCATGAACCGGTATCTCAACGGGATGCTGACCAACGAAGAAGTGATTCAGGAGCTTCTCAAGCTGGCCAAGGAAATTTCCAACGCTCATGCAGAGGGGGAAAAGCTGGGGCTCACCGCAGAGGAACTGGCCTTTTACGATGCGATCACCAAACCGCAGGCGATTAAGGATTTCTACGAACGCGATGAGCTGATTGCGATTACCAAGGAACTGACCGACCTGCTGCGCAAGAATCGCACCATTGACTGGCAGAAGAAGGAGAGCGCCCGGGCCGGTATGCGCCGGTTGGTAAAGCGACTTCTCAAAAAGCACAGGTATCCGCCGGAGGGCATGGAGGATGCGGTACAGACTGTGATGAGCCAGTGCGAGATGTGGACGGATGCAATGGAGACATAAAATAAATTTGCAGAAGATTGTGAATATCAGGAACAAAGAGTGCGCCCTTGTGTCGTTAATTTTTAGAGGCCATCACACAATCTCACTTTGGAAAAGAGGTTTTCTTTCATTCCCATCACATACCAATTCCCGTATGATAGCCCCATCCGCTACTTACCCCTTGCATACCTGCTGCCCTGCGATGTACTCTCCCGATATCC